>JACMRO010000160.1 GCA_014376425.1 Rubritepida sp. | reverse complement strand
CGGGGGTGGCGTTGGCGGCGCTGTTGCCCGGCCCGGCGCTTGCCCGCCCGTGGCAGGGGCCGCTGCTCGCTGCCGGGCTGGCTGTCCTGCTGCTGGCCAGCGCACCGCCAGGACCGTGGGCGCAGGCCGCGCTGCTGATCGCATCGGTGGCCGCCGCCAGCGCCGCCTTCGGCCCGGTGCTGCCGCTGGCCGGCCGCGTCGCGCTGGCGCCCCTGCTGGTGGCGGCGGCAGCCGGGCCAGTCATCGCGCTGGCGCGCGTGGCCGGCCTGGTGGTGGCGGCGCTGCTGGCGGTGGCCGCGCTGCTGGGCATGCTGCCAGGCCGGCCCGCGCGGGTTGGCCAGGCGGCGTTGCTGGCGCTGGGCGCCGCAGCACTGCTGTTCTGGTCGAAAATGTGAGGCGGTCACGCCCTGGTCAAAGCCCCGCCCCCGCCGCCTCCAGCTGATCCAGCAGCGGGTTCAGCGTCAGCGCGAAGCGTACCATGCCGCCCACCAGCGCATTGGCGCCCACCGGCTGGTCGGCCAGTGGGTCCTCCAGGCGCAGGACGACGCGGTGATCGGCCAGCAGATGCAGCCGCAGCCCTGCGGGCAGGGCCTGCCCGATGCGCCCCACCGCCAACACCACCGCCCCCCTGTCGACCCCGCGCCGAGCCGTGGAGGGAATGCGGCCGGCCACCGCCACCAGCCGCAAGCCCTGCGCCGTCACCTCCGCCGCGCATTCCCTGCCGCGCCAGGCGTAACGCACCACAGGCCGCAGGCCCGGCATCCGTGGCGACAAGGCGCCATCCGGGCTCACGTGAAAAGGTCCGAGGGTCAGCATCGCGCCAACTTGCCCGGCCGGGGTGAACAGAGGATAAACCGGCCCATGGCACTCCAGCAATCACTCAGCATGGTCCTCGCAAGGCCCCATCCTGCCGGCTATCCCTTCATCGGCGCCGGCGCCGTGGCCAGCTTCCTGGGGCTGTTGCTCACCGGCTGGATTTTCTGGCCGGCCTTCCTGTTCACCCTGTTCGCGCTGTATTTCTTCCGCGACCCGGACCGGGTGCCGCCGCTGCGCGCTGACCTGGTGCTGGCGCCCGCAGATGGCCATGTCGTCAGTGTCGGTCAGTTCCCGCCGCCAGCGGAACTCGCAATGGGCGATGCGCCGGTCTGGCGCGTGGCGATCTTCCTGTCCGTCATCGACGTGCATGTGAACCGCAGCCCAGTCGCCGGGCGGGTGGCGCGGGTGGTCTATCACCACGGCAAGTTCCTCTCGGCCAATCTCGACAAGGCGTCGGACGAGAATGAGCGCAATGCGCTGGCCATCGCCCTGCCCGACGGCCGGATGGTCGCCTGCGTGCAGATCGCGGGCCTGGTCGCGCGGCGCATCCTGTGCGACGCGGCGGCGGGGGACGAGCTGCAGGCCGGGCAGCGCTTCGGCATCATCCGCTTCGGCAGCCGCACCGACATCTACCTGCCGCCCGGCGTCCAGCCCCAGGTGCTGGTGGGCCAGACGATGATCGGCGGCGAGACCATCCTGGCCGATCTGGCGGTGGAATCCGCGATGCCGCCCGTGCGCGTCACCGCCTGATGGACGTGCCCCGCCTGACGGCGCGAGAACGCGCCCAGCGCGCCCTGCGCCGGCGGATGGAGCGGCGGCCGCGCTACCGCGGGCCTCCGATCAACCGCCTGATCCCCAACATCCTGACGATGCTGGGGCTGTGCGCCGGGATGATCGCCGTGCGCTTCGCCTTCGAGGGTCGCTTCGGCCCGGCGGGTGCGATGATCGTCACCGCCGCCATCATCGATGGGCTCGACGGGCGCATCGCCCGGCTGCTGAAGGGCACTTCGCATTTCGGTGCGGAGTTCGACAGCCTGAGCGACTTCCTCAGCTTCGGCGTCGCACCCGCGCTGGTGCTGTACCTATGGGCGTTGCAGAGCGTGGGCCCGATCTTCTTCCTGCCCTGCCTGATCTACGCCGTGGCCCTCGCCCTGCGCCTGGCGCGCTTCAACGCCGCGCTGTTCGAGGACCCGGCCAAGCCCGCGACACCCAAACCGCTATTCGCGCTGGCCTTCTTCACCGGCGTGCCGGCGCCGGCCGCGGCTGGGCTGGTGATGTTCCCCCTCTTCGCTTCCCTGGCCTTCACCGAATGGGAGTGGCACGCCCTGGCCTGGGCGCCCCGTCATCCGCTGTTCGTGGTGTGCGTCCTGCTGGGCGTGGCGGCGCTGGCGGGATCCACCCTGCCGAGCTGGAGCTTCAAGCGGGTGAAGCTCCAGCGGGGCCAGGTGCTGCCGCTACTGCTGGGCGTCGTCGCCTACGCCACGCTGCTGGTCACCGAGCCATGGGCGGCGCTGGCGCTTGCCGGCTTGATCTACATGGCGATGATGGTGCTGTCCTGGCGGCAATTCCGCCGGCTGGCGGCGGAGCATGCGGCGGAGCTGCGACCCGTCGAGTAAGTCGGGCCGGACCGCATCGCGAATCAACGCCGCTTTCCGACTTGCAGGATGGCGGGGCGTGGGCGGACCTCCGCCTACCGCACCAGCCCCCGCGCCATGGCATCCAGCCCCGCCAGTGTCAGCGGATACATCGCCCCCTCCATCGCCTCGCGGATCATGCCGATGCTGCCGGTATGCTTCCAATGCGCCTCGGGCGTCGGGTTGAGCCAGGCGGAGCGCCGGAAATGCGCCCGCAGCCGCTGCAGCCAGACCCGGCCCGGCTCCTCGTTCCAGTGCTCGACGCTGCCGCCGGGCTGGATGACCTCATAGGGGCTCATCGCCGCGTCCCCCACGAAGATAAGCTTGTAGTCAGGGCCGTAGGTGCGCAGCAGGTCGGGCGTGGCCAGCATGTTCGCCTGGCGCCGCTGGTTGGTGGTCCACACCCGTTCGTAGACGCAGTTGTGGAAATAGAAGTGCCGAAGGTGCTTGAACTCCGCCCGCGCCGCGGTGAACAGCTCCTCTGACTGGCGGATGTGGTCGTCCATGCTGCCACCGATGTCGAGCAGCAGCAGCAGCTTGATGGCGTTGCGCCGCTCCGGAACCATCCGGATGTCGAGCAGGCCGCCCTTCGCCGCGGTGCCGCGGATGGTGCCGTGGAGGTCGAGCTCGGTGGCCTCGCCCTGTCGGGCGAAGCGGCGCAGGCGGCGCAGGGCCAGCTTCATGTTGCGGGTGCCGAGTGCCACATCGTCAGCCAGGTCGCGGAATTCGCGCTTGTCCCACACCTTGGTGGCGCGGCGGTGGCGGCTTTCATCCTGGCCGATGCGCACGCCCTGCGGGTTATAGCCATACGCGCCGAAGGGCGAGGTGCCGGCCGTGCCGATCCATTTGGAGCCGCCCTGGTGCCGGCCCTGCTGTTCTGCCAGGCGCGCCCGCAGGGTCTCCATCAGCTTGTCGAAACCACCCATCGCCTCGATTTGCGCCATCTCCTCCGGCGTCAGATTTTTCTCCGCGAGTTTGCGAAGCCATTCCTCGGGCAGCAGAGGGATCTCCTCGCCGGCCGGCGGCTCCAGCCCCTTGAAGATCTGGGCGAAGACGCGGTCGAACCGGTCGAGGTGACGCTCATCCTTCACCAGCGCGGCGCGGGCCAGGAAGTAGAAATCCTCCACCGAGTGAGCCGCCACGCCCGCGCGCATCGCGCCCAGCAGTGACAGCCATTCGGTCAGGCTGGTGGGCACGCCCTGGCGGCGCAGTTCGAGGATGAAGGGGGCGAACATGAGATCGGAGGCTAGCACCGTGGCCGGCGCGATGGACAGCGGGCCGCACCGCGCGGTGGCCGCGCTGTGGCTTCGCGTGTAGGGCGGTGCGGTGATGTCACTGCGCGCCGGATCATGGCTGGGACTGTGCGGCGCTGCCTGGCTGATGGGGGCGGCCCAGGCAGCCGGGCCGCCCGGCTGGCAGCCCGCTCCCGCGCTGGCGCTGGCCAGCGATGCCGAGGCCTGCCGGCGCGCCATCGCTCAGGTCGAACCCCGCTCCGGTCTGCCCCCCGGCCTGCTGGGTTCCATCGCCCTGGTGGAAAGCGGCCGGGCCGACCCGGCGGGCGGCCCGCCGCGCCCCTGGCCTTGGGCCTGGAACGCCGCCGGCGAAAGCCACTATCCGCCCGACCGCGCCACCGCGCTGGCCGAGGTGGCGGCATTGCAGGCGCGCGGTGTGGCGTCGATCGATATCGGCTGCATGCAGATCAACCTGCGCCACCACCCCGCGGCCTTCCCGACGCTGGAGGAAGCGTTCGACCCGCTGGCCAACGTCCGGTACGGCGCACGCTTCCTGGGCCAGTTATACGCGACGCATGGCGAATGGCCGGCCGCCATCGCGCGCTACCATTCGGGCAACCCCGTTAGCGGGCAGGACTATGCCAGGCGGGTGGCCCTGGCGCGGCTGGGGCGGGCCTGGGCCGGCGGTATGCCGATGGCCTTGCGGCTGCCCGGCCTCTGCGCGCCCGGACTCACCCCTGTGCTGGTGCCGCGGACCGGGCGGCTGGCGACGCGCGGGCCGCCACTGCTGCGCTGCCGGCGCGGCCGGGCGTAATCGCCGCTACCAGCTCCGCCCCGGCTGATGGCCGGTTCTTCGGCGCCCGTCAGCGCCGCGCCCGGTTGAGAAACGCCAGCCGCTCGAACAGATGCACATCCTGCTCGTTCTTCAGCAGCGCGCCATGCAGCGGCGGGATCGCGACCCTGGCATCGTTCGAGCGCAACGCCTCGACCGGCATGTCCTCGATCATCAGCAGCTTGAGCCAGTCCAGCAACTCGGAGGTGGCTGGCTTCTTCTTCAGCTCATCCACCTCGCGGATCCGGAAGAAGACGTTCAGCGCCTCGCTTGCCAGGTCGCGGCGGATGTCGGGGTAGTGGGCCTGGACGATGCTCTCCATCACCTCACGTTCCGGAAAGCGGATGAAGTGGAAGAAGCAGCGGCGCAGGAAGGCGTCGGGCAGTTCTTTTTCGTTGTTGCTGGTGATGATGACGACGGGGCGCAGCTTCGCCACCACCGTCTCGCGGGTTTCGTAGACGTGGAACTGCATGCGATCGAGTTCGAGCAGCAGGTCGTTGGGAAACTCGATGTCGGCCTTGTCGATCTCATCGATCAGCAGCACGACGCGTTCCTCGGCGGCGAAGGCCTCCCATAGCTTGCCGCGGGAGATGTAGTTGGCGATGTCGTGCACCCGCGCCTCACCCAGCTGGCCATCGCGCAGCCGGGAGACGGCATCGTATTCGTAGAGCCCCTGCTGCGCCTTCGTCGTGCTCTTGATGTGCCACTCGATCAGCGGCGCGCCCAGCGCCTGGGCGACCTGCTGCGCCAGCACCGTCTTGCCGGTGCCCGGTTCGCCTTTCACCAGCAGCGGGCGGCCGAGCGCCACGGCGGCGTTGACGGCCACTTCCAGATCACGGGTGGCGATGTATTCGCGGTTGGACTTGAACATGACCCGAATGTCCCCTGGCGCTGCGTCGCGCGCAAGCGCGTGGGGTGAAAGCGCGCAGGCGGGTGGGGTGAAAGCGCGCAGGCGTGTGGGGTAGAGATCGCGCAGGCGCGTGGGGAAGATCGCGCAAGCGCTTGGGGAGGATAGCGCAGGCGCGTGAGGAGAAATCGCGCAAGCGCGTGGGGTGAGATGGCGCAGGCGCGTGGGGCAGAGATCGCGCCAGCGCGTAGAAGATCGCACAGACGCGTGGGGAAGACCGCGTGGGCGCGCGGGGAAGAGCGCTCAAGCGCGTGTGACTGGGTCGCTCAAGCGCCCGGAGGCTCGTGCAAGCGCGCGGTCCTTGCGTCACGCGCCTGTGTCGGGCACCCGGCGGGCATGAACCTCTACTTCGTGGCACTCGTCCTGCTGGGCATCGCCGGCTTCATCGAAAACCGCAGCACCACCCCGGGCCTGCGGCCGTCCGAGCCGAAGGCCGATCGTGCCTTCCGGCTGTTGGGCCGCAGTGCTTTCGCGGTCTGGCTTGGGCTGCTGGCCTGGGGGTTCGTGCGCTATCCGTGGTGGCAGCCGGTTTCGGCCGCGGTGGGGTCGCTGGCAGCCAATGTCCTGGTGCTGCGGGCGGGCGCGCGACCGTGGTGGCCCGGCCTGTCGATGGGGCTGGCGCTGGCGGGGCTGGCCGCGGCCAGCTGGGTGCTCAGCCGTCAGTAGGGCTGGGGCGCGCGCCGCAGCCGGATCGGTTGACCGCCGCGCTCGGCGCTGCCGGCGCCAGGCAACGGCGGCACCACGAAAGGCGTGGTCGGCATCGCGTCGGGGTTGAGGTAGGGCGTGCGGATGGTGCGCACCATGCCGCCACAGCTGTTGTAGCAGCCGCCATACTGCGCCGTGCAGCGCGACGAATCGGCCAGGCAGATGGGCGCGGCCACGCAGCCAGGCGCGCCCGGCCGGCAGCCGTTGAAGCCGGCCGCGATGGCGGCATCGGCCGAACGGCAGGCGCCGGTCGCGGCCTCGGCATCCTGCCTGCACTGCACGCGCTGGATGTCGCACTGCTCGATGCAGGCGCCGGCGCTGCCGCCGGCCATGGCATAACTGGGCAGATCGTAGACTGTCCGGCTGCTTGGCGCGCAGCTCGCCAGGATGATGAGCACGGGTAGCAGGAGCAGATGGCGCATGGCCGTAAACTAGGCGCCGGGGCCGGGCCGCCGCAAGCTCAGCGCCGCCCGGTCAACAGCACCGCTCCCAGCATGCCCGCCAGCGCCAGCCCCGCACCCAGCACTTTCAGCGCCGTCAACGCCTCACCCAGGACGACTGCGGCCAGCAGCAGGGCGGTAATGGGCACCACCACAGCCAGGGTCGACGCCCGGGTGGGCCCCAGCAACTCCACGCTGCGGGTGAACATCAGCATCGCCGCCACGCCCAGCAGCAACCCCTGCGCCACCAGCATCCACAGTTGCGAGGACCACGGCAGCATGACGAAATGTGCCGCCGGCCCGGCCAGCCACAGCGGCAGGACCAGCAGCCCCGAGATCACCGCCACCGCGCCGGCGGCGGGGAACGCCGGCACCTGCCAGCGCCGCAGCAGGGCGCCAAAAAACCCCCAGGACGCGCCGGCGCAGAGCAGCAGCAGGTCACCCTTCCACACATCCGGAGCGTCCGACGCCAGGCCGTCCCAGCCGATGCAGAGCACGCCGGCCAGCATGGTCGCCAGCGCGAGCAGCCGCCCCCGGGTCGGCTGCTCGGCCAGCAGCAGCCAGCCGGCCAGGGCGCCCGCCACCGGCGCGGTCATCGGCGCGATGGTGCCGCCATGGCTGGCCGGCGCCCAGACCAGCGCACCCACGAAGACCAGGAAGTTGCCCAAGCCGCCACAGGCGGTCAGCACCAGCAGCTTCAGCAGCCCGACCTCACGCAGTCTTACCCGGGCGCGCCAGGCCAGGTGCCCCAGCAGCAGCCCGCCGGGAATGAACCGGCACGCCGCCAGATCCAGCGGATGAAACCCCTGCCCCGCCAGCGCCAGCCGGGCCACCACCGCATGCCCGCCCCAGATGATGGACGCGCCGATGCCAAAGGCGAGTCCGGCCAGGATCTTCGGGTTCATACCGACCGAACGCTGCCCGCCCGCGCCAGTTCAGGCAAGCAGGAGATTCAGGTCCTGACCGAACCGCGCATAGGCGGTGCCATAGACATGAATGGAGATCGCCGTCTCGGTGCAGCAATTCGCGATGCGGTGGATCTGGTCGGGATCCGCGGTCCCATGGCTGGTCTCGCCCGGGAAGCGCAGCCGCGCGCTGGCCAGGCGCGGGGGCGCGCCGGGAGTGTAGAAATGCTCGGTCAGGATGCCGCGATGGACGGCCAGGGCGCACCAGGTCTTGTGCGCATGCACCGGTGACATCTGCCCGGCACGCCAGACCAGCGCCACCACGGCATAATTCTCACCATCGTGCAGCAGGTGTCGCAAATAGGTGTCGCCGCAGGG
>JACMRO010000159.1 GCA_014376425.1 Rubritepida sp. | reverse complement strand
GTTGCGCGCAATCCAGCCATGCGCTTTGCTCTCCGAAAAAGGAAGCCCGTCCATGCGCCGCCGCCACCTCGCCGCTCTTCTCGCCACGCCAGCGATTTCGCCCGCCTCTGCCCAGACCTTTCCCGACCGGCCCATCACCCTCGCCGTCGGCTTCGCCCCCGGTGGCTCGACCGACATCGCCAGCCGCTTGCTGGCCGAGCGCTTTGCACACCACATCGGGGGCGGCGCGCGTATCCTGGTCGAAAACCGCCCCGGCGCATCGGGCGTCGTCGCCAGCGACTGGCTGCGACGGCAGCCGGCCGACGGCCACACCCTCATGCTCATCGAAGTCTCTTCCCACGCCATCGCCCCGGCCGCGCTGGAAGGCGGCACCCCCTTCAACCCGGTCGACGATTTCACCCAGATCGGCATGGTCGGCACCGCGCCCATGGTGCTCATCACCAGCCCGCGCTTCCCCGCGAGCAACGCCGCCGAGGCGATCGCCCGGCTGCGCGAGGCGCCGCCCGAGACCTTCACCTACGCCACCTCAGGCGTCGGCAGCATCCCGCAGCTGGGCGTCGAGATGATAGCGCTGCGCCTGGGCACCCGCTTCACCCACCTGCCCTATCGCAGCGGCGGGCTGATGCTGACTTCGATCTACCAGAACGAAGGCAATTTCGGCGTCGCCGTGCTGGCCAGCGCGGCGGGGCAGATCCGCGACGGCCTGGTGCGCGGAATGGCAGTCACCAGCCGCGAACGCTTCCCCACCTTCCCCGACATCCCGACGCTGGACGAGGCCGCCCTGCCCGGCTTCGAGCTGACGACGTGGAACATGATCATCGCCCCGCCGCGGCTACCGCAGCCGGTGCTGGCGCGGCTGAACGTGGCGCTCAACACTGCAATCGCCGAGCCGCCGCTGGCCGAACGCTTCCTCGGCGCCGGGGTGCGGATGTGGCAGGGCCCGAACACACCGCAGACAACCCGGACCTTCCTGGCCTCCGAGGTGGAGAAATATCGCGACGTGGTGGCGCGCACCGGCTTGCGGCTGGAGCGATAGTCGCGCCGACCAGGGCAGGCGACAGGCTGGTGGGTGAAGGGGTCGGCCCGTCGCCGGCGCTACCCCTCCAACTCCCGCCGTACCATCGCGGTGCCTTCCGCCAGCGCCTTCAGTTTGGCGAATGCGCGCGGCCGGGGCAGATATTTCATCCCGCAATCAGGCGCCAGCATCAGGCGCTCGGCCGCCACATGCCGAAGGCCGGCGCGGACGCGTTCGGCCACCGTCGCAGCCGTCTCCACCTGGTCGCTTCCCAGGTCCAGCACGCCCAGCATGATGGTCTTGTTCGACAGCTCCGACAGGATGCCCAGGTCCAGCCTGGGCTGTGCTGCCTCGATGGAGATCTGCGTGGCCGTGCTGTCGGCCAGCTGGGGCAGGAAGGAGTAGCCGGACGGCTTGTCCTTCACCAACGCCGCATAGCCGAAGCAGAGATGCACCACCGAGATGGCGCCCACGCCCTGCAGCGCCCGGTTGATCGCCTTCACCCCATAGCGCGCCGCCTGTTCAGGCCGCGCCTGCAGCCATGGCTCGTCGAGCTGGATGACATCGGCGCCGGCGGCCACCAGGTCGGCCGCCTCCTCGGCGACCGCGGCGGCGTAGGCCATCGCGAGTGCCTCGTCGTCGCGGTAATGCTCGTCGGCCGCCTGCATCGATAGGGTGAAAGGCCCCGGCAGGGTGATCTTGATGCGCCGGTCGGTGCTGGCACGCAGGAACTGCACGTCGCGCACCTCGACGGCGTGGCGGCGGCGGATCGGGCCCGTCACCCGCGGCACCGGGGTAGGTTTGCCGGCCCGGCCGGAGACGATGGCCGGGTTGTCGACATCGACCCCTTCGAGCGCGAGCGCGAAACGGTTGGAGTAGCTTTCGCGCCGCATCTCGCCATCCGTGATGATGTCGATGCCCGCGCGTTCCATGTCGCGAATGGCGATCAGCGTGGCGTCATCCTGCGCGCCCTCCAGCGCGTCCGGCGCTACGTTCCAGATGGCGCTGAGGCGCACGCGTGGCACGACATTGTTGGCGGTGAGAATGTCGCGATTCACCAGCCAGGCGGGCTGGGGGTAGCTGCCGACGACGGTGGTGGGCAACAGAATGTCGGTCATGGCGGATGTCCCCGTGTGCGAGGCAGAGTGCCGCCTTCCCGCGCCCGCGCCAACCATGGCCACCGGCCGGTGCGCCCCTGGGCTGACCGGTCGTGCCGGGCGCCTCGGTGGGTGGGCGCGCATCGCAGCCGCCGGCGAGATTACGGGAAACTGCGCTGTGATGAAGGTCGGGCGGCGGTCGTGCGGGATCCGGAAAGGCTGCAGCCAGGACGTCGCTGCATCCCTGACGAAGCCGGCGCGGAAAGGTATTGCGTAGCCGACCCCTTCGGGCATTTCGGTCGCTTGCTACGCCCTCAGCAGGTGCCGCAGCGTGCCCGCCGCCACGCCAGCCACCACAAGGGAAGCGACGGCCAGTGCCAGCCAGGCGATGGAACCGCCGACCAGCAGCATCAAAAGAATGGCAAAGGCGCAGCTGGGGAAAGTGAAGCTCCACCATACCAGGCTGAAGCCGCTTGCGGTCATGTGCCGCGCCATGAGCGCGAGCGCCATGGCGTAGAGCGTGGCCAGCCCAGCCAGGCCCAGCGCCCACGGCCCCACACTGCCTTCCAGCAGCAACAGCGCCACGGCGCCCACCGAGGGCGGGGCCAGCAGGATGGTGAGCGAGGGCCGCATCGCGGGCGCCAGCGGCGGGCCCGCCATCAGCCGGTGCAACAGCAGCGTCTGCAGCACTACCCAGAAGGCCAGGCCGATGCCGAGCATCGCCCACGCCAGCGATGGGTGGCCCAGCGGCGGACCGAACACCGCAGCCAGGATGGCGGCGACGAAGGGGATGATCAGCGGCGGTGCCATCATCGCCGCATCCGCCTCACCGCGCATCCAGCGCGACAGCAGGACGGCACCCAGGGCCAGCTGCGCCACCACCGACACCTCCCAAAGCAGGCGGGCGGTGGCGGGGAGGTAGGGCGTGGCCGCACCCGCCACCATGAGGCCGCCAATGGCGAAGATGGAGAAGAAGGGCGCCAGGACCGGGCTGCTGAATTCGTGGCGCACCACGTCGAAATGGCGCGCCATCTTGGCGGCGTGCAGCGCGGTCAGCCCAACGAAGACAATCGCCATCAGCGCCAGCAGCGCCTCGCCGATCCACCAAGGTGCCCGCAGCGTATCGGCGGCCTGGCTCCACATCAGTCCCGCCCCGCCCAGGCCCAGCACGCTGGCCATCAGCGGCATGGGCCGGTGGCGGAGCGTCACCGTGCCGAGGGGGCGCGGATGGTGACCGAGTGATCCAGTGGCCCATGCCCGGCGCCATAGCCGGGGGCGGCCAGAATGGCGGCCCGGACATAGTCGCGCGCGCGGGCCACCGCGGGCTCCAGCGCCATGCCCTGGGCCAGGCCGGCGGCCAGCGCGCTGGCCAAGGTGCATCCGGTGCCATGGGTGTGGCGGGTCTCGATGCGGGGGCTTTCGTAGCGCGTGGTGCCCTGGGGGGTGACCAGCAGATCGACCAGCACGTCACCCGTCATGTGGCCGCCCTTCAGCAGCACGGCACGCGCGCCCAGCCGCAGCAACGCCTCGGCGGCACGGTGCATCGCCGCCTCGTCCGGGATCGTCATGCCTGCCAGCACTTCGGCCTCGGGGATGTTGGGCGTCAGCACGGTGGCCAGCGGCACCAGCCGCGCCTTCAGGGTCGCCACCGCGTCGACCGCCAGCAAAGCATGGCCGCCCTTGGCCACCATCACCGGGCCCGCCACCAGCGGCACCCCGCCGGGCAGCAGGTCGCACACCGCCTCGATCGTCGCCACGTCGTGCAGCATGCCGGTCTTGATCGCGTCGGCGCCGATATCGCTCAGCACCACTTCGATCTGCTGGCGCAAGAAGGCGGTGGACACTGCCTCGATGCCATGCACGCCCAAAGTGTTCTGCGCCGTCAGCGCGGTGATGGCGGTGGCCGCGAAGGCGCCCATTGCCGTGACCGACTTGATGTCGGCCTGAATGCCGGCGCCGCCGCCGGAATCGCTCCCGGCGATGATCAGCACGCGACCGTTCATGCGGCGGTGGCGCGCCGGATGGTGGCGACCAGGCGCTCCATGGTGGCGGCCAGCAGCGCCTCGTCCTCGGCCTCCGCCATCACGCGGATCAATGGCTCGGTGCCGCTGGCGCGAATCAGCACCCGGCCGCGGCCGCCCAGCAACGCCTCCTCCGCGGCGATCGCCTCCAGCACGTCGGGCCGCTGATGCGGCGCACCGCCGGCGTGGCGGATGTTGACCAGTTTCTGCGGCAGCGGGCGGAAGCGGCGCAACGCCTCGCTCGCCGGCCGGCGCTCCTCCACCAGCACTGCCAACACCTGAAGGGCGGCGACCAGCCCGTCGCCGGTGGTGCCGAAATCGCTCATGATCACGTGGCCGGACTGCTCGCCGCCCAGGTTGCAGCCTGCCTCGCGCATCCGCTCGCCGACATAGCGGTCGCCCACCGCGGTGCGGTGCAGCGCCAGCTTGGCCGCGTTGAGATGCCGCTCCAGCCCCATGTTGGACATGACCGTGGCCACCACCGCAGCACCCTTGAGCCGCCCCTGCGCAGACCAGCGATCAGCGATCAACGCCAGGATCTGATCGCCATCGACGACGTGGCCCAGCTCGTCGACCAGCACCAGGCGGTCAGCATCGCCATCCAGCGCGATGCCGAGGTCGGCCCGGCGCTCCCGCACCACATCGGCCAGCGGGCCGGGGTGGGTGCTGCCGCAGCCCTTGTTGATGTTGAAGCCATCGGGCGCCACGCCCAGCGACACAACCTCGGCACCCAGCTCGTAAAGCACGGTTGGCGCCACCTTGTAGGCCGCGCCATGCGCGCAATCGACGACGATGCGCAGGCCCTCCAGCGTGCAGCCGCGCGGAAAACTCTGCTTCACCGCCTCGATATAACGACCTGGCGCGTCCTCCAATCGGCTGGCGCGGCCAAGCTTCTGCGGCGCGGCGTGTGCCTCGGCCAGGTTGCCGGCCATCAGCGCCTCGATCTCATGTTCGTCGGCGTCCGACAGCTTCAGGCCCTCGGGGCCGAACAGCTTGATGCCGTTATCCTCATAGGCGTTGTGGCTGGCCGAGATCATGACGCCCAGATCGGCCCGCATCGAACGCGTCAGCAGCGCGATGGCCGGCGTCGGCAGCGGCCCCACCAGCACGGCGTCCATGCCGGCGGAGACGAAGCCTGCCGCCAGCGCCGGCTCCAGCATGTAGCCCGACAGGCGGGTGTCCTTGCCGATGATGACGCGGTGGCGGTGGTTGCCGCGGTTGAAGAACATGCCGGCGGCCTGGCCCAGCCGCAGGGCGGTGGCCGGGTCCATCGGGGTGCGGTTGGCAACCCCGCGAATGCCGTCGGTGCCGAAGAGTTTGCGTGCGCTCATGCGGTACTTCTAGGTCCTGGCCGGCGGTTGCGGAAGCGCGTGTATCGCGGCCCAGACGGCCACGGCCTGGCGTGTCTGCGCCACGTCATGCACCCGCAGCCAGCCGACCCCCGCAGCCGCACCGGTGAGCGCGGCGGCAAGGCTGCCGGGCAGCCGGTCCTCCAACGCCGCGGGGCTGATGCGGTTGATGAAGGATTTGCGGGAGGCCCCGAGCAGGATGGGAAAGCCCGTGGCCACCAGGCAAGGCAGGCGCCGCAGCAGTTCGAGGTTGTGTGCCAGCGTTTTGCCAAAGCCGATGCCGGGGTCGAGCCAGACCTCCTGATCCGGGAGCAGGGCGGCACGTTCGAGCAGGAAGCCTCGAACTTCGGCGAGTACATCGTCGTAGCGCGGCTGTTCCTGCATCGTCCGCGGGTCGGTTCCTGGCATGTGCATGAGGATGACGGGACAACCGGCCGCGCGTGCCAACGGCAGAGCCGCGGGATCGTGCCGCAGCGCCGTCACGTCATTGATGATGCTGGCGCCAGCGTCCAGCGCGGCGCGCATGGTCGCGGCGTTGCGGGTGTCGATGCTGATGCGGATGTGCGGCGCCAGGGCCTGGACGACAGGAACGACCCGCGCAATCTCGTCGGCCACCAACACAGGTGCGGCGCCGGGACGTGTCGATTCGCCGCCTATGTCCAGCATGTCGGCGCCTGCGGCGATCAGCGCCATGCCGTGTGGGATGGCCGCATCTGCGTCGCGGCCATCGCCGGAGAAACTGTCAGGCGTGGCGTTGACGATGCCCATGATGCGGGGGGAAAGAACTGTGCCCGATAGTGAGGCACCGAACCGCGTCAGGGCATGGCCGGGTCGCGCCCGGCCATGACCAACAGGCGTAGGCTTAGCCGCCAGAGGGCTGCGGCGCGAAGCCGCCGGCATCCGGGCGCGGGTTGGGCCGGCCCGCGCTGGGCACCGAACCGCGACCCTGGTTCGTGGGCTCGTCGGGGCGATTGCGCACCACCGCCTCGCCCCGCAGGACCATCCGGATTTCGTCACCCGACAGGGTCTCGTATTCCAGCAAGCCGTGCGCCAGCGCTTCCAGCTCCGACCGGTTCTCGGTCAGAATCTGCGTCGCGCGGGCATAGGCACTGTCGATGATGCTGCGAATTTCGCCATCGATGATCCGCGCAGTCTCCTCGCTGAGGTTCTTCGACTGGGTGACGCTGTGGCCCAGAAAGACCTCCTGACTGTTTTCGCCGTACGCAACCATGCCGATCTTGTCGCTCATGCCCCATTCGGTGACCATCATGCGTGCCATGCTTGTGGCCATCTTGATATCGCCCGAGGCGCCGTTGCTGACCTTGTCGGAGCCGAAGACAACCTCTTCGGCAACGCGGCCGCCCATCGCCATAGCCAGTTCCGCCTTCATCTTCGACTTATGCTTCGAATAGCGGTCGCCCGGCGGCAAGCTCATCACCAGGCCCAGCGCGCGGCCGCGCGGGATGATGGTGGCCTTGTGCACCGGGTCGCATTCCGGCTCATGCATCGCCACCAACGCGTGGCCCGCTTCGTGATAGGCAGTCATCCGCTTCTCATCCTCGGACATGACGAGGCTGCGGCGCTCGGCGCCCATCATCACCTTATCCTTGGCAAACTCGAACTCCGCCATGCCCACGGTGCGCCGGCCGGTGCGGGCGGCCAGCAGCGCCGCTTCGTTCACCAAATTCGCCAGATCGGCGCCCGAGAAGCCAGGCGTGCCGCGTGCAATCGTCTTCGGGTCGACATCCGACGCCAGCGGAACCTTGCGCATATGGACCCGGAGGATCTTCTCGCGGCCATTCACGTCGGGATTCGGCACCACCACCTGGCGGTCGAAGCGGCCCGGGCGCAGCAGCGCCGGGTCCAGCACGTCGGGCCGGTTGGTAGCGGCAATGATGATAACGCCCTCGTTGCTCTCGAAGCCGTCCATCTCCACCAGCATCTGGTTCAACGTCTGCTCGCGCTCGTCATTGCCGCCGCCCAGGCCGGCACCGCGATGGCGACCAACCGCGTCGATCTCATCGATGAAGATGATGCAGGGGGCATTCTTCTTGCCCTGCTCGAACATGTCACGCACGCGGCTCGCGCCCACACCCACGAACATCTCAACGAAGTCAGAGCCCGAGATGGTGAAGAAGGGCACGTTCGCCTCACCGGCGATGGAGCGCGCCAGCAGCGTCTTACCCGTACCCGGGGGCCCGACCAGCAGCACGCCCTTTGGGATCTTGCCGCCCAAGCGCTGGAACTTCTGCGGGTCGCGCAGAAAGTCGACGATCTCCTCCAGCTCGGCCTTCGCCTCCTCAATGCCGGCAACGTCCTCGAAGGTGATACGTCCCGACTTCTCGGTCAGCAGCTTGGCCTTGGACTTGCCGAAGCCCATGGCCCGCCCGCCGCCGCCCTGCATCTGGCGCATGAAGAATACCCAGACGCCGATCAGCAGCAGCATCGGGAACCAGGAGATCAGGATCTGGAACAGCGGGTTCACGTCGCTCTCGATCGGCCGCGCGACGACGCGCACGCCCTTCTCGGTCAGCCGCGCGACCAGCCCGGGGTCGGAGGGCGCGAAGGTGGCGAAGCTGCGCCCGTCGGTCAGGCTGCCGGCGATGTTCGGCCCCTGAATGGTAACGTCGCGCACGTGGCCCGCCTGGACCTCGTTCAGGAAGTCGCTGTACGCCACCTGCATCTGCGCCCGGCTGGCGGTGCCGCCAGAGGGTTGAAACAGGTTGAACAGTGCCACCAGCAACAGTGCCACGATAACCCACAAGGCAATATTTCGGCCGAAATTGCTCACAGCTTCTGGTTTCCTATCGCCGGCGATAGCGCCGGCCTTTCATCTAACATAGGTGACATTCGCGCCGGGTGAATGCCTGATTTTGGGCAATGGTTGGAAAACCGCATCAATCGGCCCGCCCAGCGCCCGAAATGTAAGTTCCGGAACACTTGGACCGACCTTCAAATGGGGTGCCGCGAGCAGTTTGCCATCGCGCCACAACGCCGGCAGCGATGCCTGCCTGGGCTGGGTTCCGCCCAACGCGCCCAGCTGGCAACCCGGCCAGCCATGGCGCAGGTGGAAGCGGCCGTCCCACCAGGCGCCTGCATCGGCGGGAATGTGTGGCGCGACTCCTGCCGGCTCACGCACCAGCCAGCCATCGCGCCGCCACCAAGCGCCGCCCAGAGTCCCCTGCCCGGCATCGAGCAGCGCCGCCACTTCGGCCGTCGCGGGGGCATGGAGGCGGCCACCCACCCAGCGGATGAGCCGGCCAAGCAGGATCGACGCGATGCCATCACGGCCAAGCGCCACGCGGTCGAGCAGCACGGTTCCATCCGGCCGCAGGGCGGGCAGCCGCTCCAGCATGGCTCTCTCGGCAGCGATGCGGCGGTGGGCAAAGCCGCAGGCCGCCGCCACGAGCGCCGCCACGCGCGGCCCCTCGCCACCCGGGTCGGCCAGCGACAGCCGGGCGCGGATGCGGGCAAAGCGACCGTCGAGGTTCGATGGATCACGGATCGGCGCCAGACCCGCTGCGGCACAGACAGCTTCCAGCGCCGCCGGCGGCGTATCCAGCAACGGCCGCAGCAGCCAGACCCCAGGCACCTGCCGCATCGCCGGCATGCCAGCCAGGCCGAAAGGGCCCGAGCCACGCGCGGCCCGCAGCAGCACCGTCTCCGCCTGGTCCATGCGGTGATGGCCCAACAGCAGCCAGTGCGAAGCCGTGGCCTCGCAGGCCGCCAGCAACGCCGCCAGCCGCGCGTCGCGGGCGCGTTCCTGCAAGGCGCCGCCGGGCGCCAGGCCGAGCGGCAGGATGCGGCATGGCATGCCCGCTAGCATGGTGCAGGCCCGCGCAGCCTCGGCGGCACTCTCTGGCCGCAACCCGTGATCGGCGATCAGCGCGACCAGCTCCACCCCCGCAGAACGCGCCCAACCGCGTGCCAGGATTGCCAGGGCCAGCGAATGAGGTCCGCCGGAGACCGCAACAGCGACGCGCGCCGGCGGTGGCCCGAAACCCGCCATCTGGGCGGCAAAGGCCGCGGGGCTCATCGCGCGGTGATCGAGGTGCCTTGCCGGTATTCGCCCAGGGCCGGCGCGGGCGCCGCGATGGCCGGCCGGGTGCCGTCGAAGGAAATGGGCATGGCGACCAGGGCGTAATCCGTGCCCGGCACGTCCTGCAGCAGGCCCAGAGCCATGGTCTGCGGGTCGGCCGCCAGTTCAGGAATGGTGTTGATCGGCGCGCAGGGGACGCCGGTAGCCTCCAGCGCGGCCAGCCAGTGCGCGCGCGGCCGCTGGCCCAGCAGGGCCTGAATGTCGGGCAGCAGCGCCGCCTGGTGCGTCAGCCGGGCCCGGTTGGTGGCGAAGCGAGGATCGTCCAGCCACCCCGCGCGGTCTAGCAGGCGCGCGAATTTGGCGAACAGCCGGTCATTGCCACAGCACACCAGGATGGGCGCGTCGGCCGCGTCGAAGCCCTGATAAGGCACGAAGGCGGGATGGCCGGAAGCGTGCCGCACCGGCAGTTCGCCAGTGTTGACGAAGGCGGACAGCTTCTGCCCCGCCCACATCGTCGCCGTCTCGTACAGGCTGGTGTTGACCACACCGCCCTGGCCGGTCCGCCCCCGCTCGGCCAGCGCCGCCAGCGCGCCGATCACCGTCCACATGCCGGTGCCCTGGTCGACGACCGATGCGCCCATCCGCGTCGGCGGCCCATCGGGTGCGCCGGTAATGGCGGACAAGCCGCAATAGGCCTGCAGCAGCGGCTCGTAACCCGGCCGCCCGGCAAGCGGCCCGGCATGGCCGAATGCGCCCATTTCACAATAGATCAGCCGTGGATGCGCAGCGGTGACCGCCGCCGCGCCGATGCCCAGCGCTTCGGCCGCGCCGGGGCGTAGATTGTGCAGCAGGATGTCGGCGTCCGCGAGTTCGGCATGCAATGCCGCCACCCCCGACGGGCTTTTGAGGTCAAGCGCCAGGCTGCGCTTGCCGCGGTTGAAATCCTTGAAGATCAGCGCGTCACCATCGCGGAAGGCCTGGCCCATCTGGCGGGCATCGTCGCCGCCTTCAGGCTTTTCCACCTTGATCACGGTGGCACCGAGATCGGCGAGGATGGCGCCGGCGAACGGCCCGGCCAGCACCTGGCCAAGTTCGACCACCTTGATTCCCGTCAGCGGCTTCGCGCTTAGCGGCACTGTGCCCGTGCCCGCAGCGCATCGGCCCTGGCCTGCTGCGCCGGCGTGATGCCGGGGTGATTGGTGCGCAGGTCGCCCAGCGTGTCGCAGGCCTCGCGCTTGTTTCCCAAACCCTGGAATGCGCCGGCCAGGCCGATCAACGCGTCCGGTGCGCGGGGCGAGGTGCGGGCGCGGGTATAGGCCTCGTTATACGCGATGGCGGCGTTACCGAAGTCGCGCCGGCCATTCAGCGCGTCGCCCAGCAACAGCTGCGCGTTGGCCTGCTGGGCGCCGGCGCGGGCGGCCAGGGCTTCGCGTGCAGCAGCCTCGGCGGCCGTGAAGTCGCGCCGGCCCAGCGCTGCCTGGCCGTCCAAAAGGGCCCGCTCGGGCGTGCGCGGCGCTGCATTCGCGGGTGCGGCGCCGGGGCCGACGACGGGAGCTACGACGGGTGCGGTGGGCGGTACCGGTCGCTGCGTCTGGCCTGCCGCCACGGCAGGCGGACGGGTGGGCGGGGTGGCCGCGCCCTCCCGCTGATTGAGCCGGAACTCCATGTCTTCGCTCAGCTTCTGCAGGTCCGCCGCCAGCCGGCGGTTGCGGTTGTCCAGCTCATCGACCCGGCCCCGCAGGCGCCTGGTCTCCTCCTCCATCGCGGTTACCCGGTCGAGCAGCTGGCCGACCATCTCGTTGCCGCCGCCGCCGCCGCCGCCGCCGCGTGGAGTGGGTGCGGCGATGGCCGAACCGGTGCCACGCGCCCGCAGCTGTTCCAGCTCCTGCCGCATCTGCAGGATCTGGTTCTGCAACGCGATGGCCTCACGCGATTCGAACTGCGCCGCGGCCGGCTGCGCCAGCAGCGCCAGGCTCAGCCATACCGCGGCGGCCCGCATCAGCGCATCACCGTCACCGCCCGGCGGTTCTGCGCCCAGGCGGTCTCATCGCTACCCAGCGCCTCGGGCCGGTCCTTGCCGAAGCTCACCACCTGGATGCGGCTGCCGGAGACGCCACTGGCGACGAGAACGTCGCGCGCCGAATTGCCGCGCCGCTGGCTCAGCGCCAGGTTGTATTCGCGGGTGCCGCGTTCATCGGCATGGCCCTCAATGGTCACCTGGTTCTGCGCATATTGCTGCAGCCAGCGGGCCTGACGCTCCAGCACCGGGCGCTGGTCAGCAGCGATAGTGCTGCGGTCGGAGCCGAAAAATACCCTGTCGCCCACACTGGCGCGCAGATCTTCCTGGCTGCCGGGGCGGACGGTGCCCGAACCAGCGGTACCCGCACCCGCACCCTCACCGCCGCCCGCGGTGGCAGCGGTCTCCGGCGTCGAGGAACAGGCGGTGATCATCGCCGCGGCGGCGAGGGCGGTAAGAAGCTTGGCTGCGGACATGGGCAATTCTCCGGTGTGGCCCGACGAACAGCCGGGCCATGGTGCATTGCAACCGTGGCTAGCAATGCCGCGTGGTGCAATCAAGGCAAAAGCCTGTCAGGTCTTGCAGCCCTGTCATGCGCTCTCATACAACCGGGTGAGGGAGAACTCCCGGTGGCCCAGCAATTCGGCCGCTGTCAGCTCGCCATCGGCGGTGCGGACCATGCAGTCCAGCAGCGCCTCGCCGGCTTCGTTCATGTTCATCTGCTTCTGCAGCAGGCCGGTCACGTCCACATCCATGTGCTCGCTCATCGTGCGCTGGGTACGCGGGTTGGCCGTCAGCTTGATGACCGGGAGGATGGGATTGCCGATCACATTGCCTTGCCCGGTCGGGAAAAAATGCACCGCGTAGCCCGAGGCGGCGCATAGCGTGACCATCTCGGCCGCGGCGCTGGAACTGTCCATGAACCACAGCCCCGACCCGGTCGGCGCCTCCGCCTTGTCCAGCACGCCATCGACCGTGCACTTCTTGCCGATCTTCTGGATGTTGCCGAGCGCTTTCTCCTCGATGGTGGTCAGCCCGCCCTCGATATTGCCCTTGGTCGGCTGACTGTCGGACAGATCGGACGTCTTGTTCGCTTCGATCACGCCCTGGTAGCGGTCGAACATCCGCATGAACTCGGCCCGGATTTCCGGCGTGCGGCAGCGCGCAGCGACCAGGTGCTCGCCCCCGGTCAACTCGGTCGTCTCGCCGAAGACCAGCGTGTTCCCATTTTGCCACAGCTTGTCGAAGGCGTCGCCCACGGTCGGGCAGCTGGCCAGGCCCGAGGTCGTGTCGCTCTCGCCACATTTGGTGCTCACCCACAGCTCGGTCAGGTCGGCGCGCGTCTTCTTCAGCCGCGAAGCGTGCTTGACCAGGCGGTAGGCGGCCCGCGAGGCGCTGGCGATGGTGTTGATGTCGCCATTCTGCTCGATGGCGAAGCCCTCGACCGGCGTGCCTGACGCCGCGATGCCCTCGACCACGCGCCCGGTCCAGCCCGGCTCGATGCCGATCACCACCACACCGGCGACGTTGGGATTGCAGCCGGTACCGATGAGGGTGCGGAAATGCAGCTCCAGATCGGCGCCGAATTGCAGCCGGCCATAGGCGTGCGGGATGGCCAGCGCGCCCTTGATGTTGTGCGCCACCGCCTCGCAGGCGGCGTTGGCCAGGTCATCCACCGGCAGGATGATGACGTGGTTGCGCACGCCCATGCGGCCGTTTTCGCGGCGCCAGCCTTCGAAGCTGGCCGTCTTCAGGTTCATGTTCATGGTTCTTACCAGCGCTTCGTCTTGACGTTGTGGACGTGCAGATGCTCGCCCGGCGCGATGTCGGCGATGGCGCGGCCGATATCGACGCCGTATTTGATAATCGCGTCGCCCGCCTTGATCGACCGGATGGCCAGCTTGTGGCCGATCGGGATGTCGTTCTTCGCGTCGAAGTCGATGATGCGGTCCTGGTCCATGATCCAGCCCTGGATGCGGTTGGAAGCCGTCAGCCCCTCCACCACCACCACGCCCACGCTGTCGCCCTCGTCATGCACGACGAAATGGATGGTCATTCGCTTCCTCCTGTTGGCAGGGAGTTTAACCGGCGCGCCCGGCGTGGCAATGAAGCTGGGCAAACAAAGCGGAGCGCATGATGGCCGGGGTGTTCTGGTACGGCGGCAATTGGTTTGACGAGGAGCCGAAGGTTCTCGGCCCGATGGATCATGCCTTCTGGCTCGGCTCCGTCATCTTCGACGGCGCCCGCGCACTGCGCGGCTTCGCGCCCGATCTGGGCCTGCACTGCGCCCGGGCCATCCGATCGGCGCTTGCGCTCGGCATGCGGCCGACCAGGACCGCCGACGAGATCGAGGCGCTGTGCCAGGAAGGCATCCGCCGCATGGGCCCTGAGGCCGAGCTCTATGTCAGGCCGATGTTCTTCATCCGGAAGGGCCTGGGCGCGGCGCGGCCCGACCCTGCGAGCACCGACTTCATCCTGGCCATCTACGATGCCCCGCTGCCCGAGTGGCGCGGCTTCTCGGCCATGCTGGCACCCTATCGCCGCGCCGCGCTGGACATGGCGCCGACCGACGCCAAGGCGGCCTGCCTCTATCCCAACGGCGCGCGGGCCAACGCCTGGGCGGCCGAACGCGGCGCGGACGCGGCCGTGATGTGCGACCCGGCCGGCAACATCGCCGAATTCACCGCCGCCAACCTGTGGTTCGGCAAGAATGGCGTGGCGGTGACGCCGACCGCCAACCACACCTTCCTGGCCGGCATCACGCGGCGACGCGTGGTGGCCCTGTTCCGCGAAGACGGCGTGGCGTTCGAGGAGCGCACCGTCAGCGTGGCGGAGCTGGAGGATGCGGACGAGATCTTCTCGACCGGCAACTTCGCCAAGGTAACACCCTGCACCCGCTACAACGGCCGCGACATGCAGATCGGCCCGCTCGCCAGCCGCGCGCGGGAGCTTTATTTTTCCTGGATGGAGTCGACGCCCAAGCTTGTCTGACGCGCTCGCCATCCTGTTCCAGTCCGATGCCGCCTTCGTGGTGGACAAGCCGGCCGGGCTTGCCGTCTCCAGGCCGGATGGGCTGAGTGTCGAGGCGCTGCTGCCCGGCTTGCAGATGGGCCGCCGGCACCTGCCGCAGCCGGTGCACAGGCTGGACCAGGACACTGCCGGTTGCCTCGTACTGGCCCGCACCAGGCCGGCCATGGCCGAACTGGGTGGCCATTTCGCCGCCGGCCGGGCCCGGAAAACCTACTGGGCGATCCTGACAGGAGACCTGGCCGGCGCTGGCCGGGTCGACATGCCGCTGCTGAAGACCAGCACGGCGCGGGATGGCTGGCGCATGGTGGTGGACCCGGCCGGCGCGCCGGCCATCACCGCATGGCGTGTCCTGGGCCATGCCGCAGGCCGGACGTGGGTCGAATTCCGGCCGCACACCGGGCGCACCCACCAGCTGCGCGTCCATGCCGCGCATCTCGGCCACCCGATCCTGGGCGACGCACGCTACGGCGGCGGGGCGGGGCCGGTGCAGCTGCTCGCCCGCCGCATCCAGCTGCCTGGCATCGACGCCACAGCGCCGGTGCCACCCCACATGCGCGAGGCGGTCGCCGCATGTGGTGGCTGATGGTCGTGGCGCTGGTGGCGCCCGCTTCGGCGCAGCGGCCGCGCTGCGATTTCGGCACCGGCGTCGAGGCATTGCGCGACGCGCAATCCCGCCTCGCCGCGCCTGTGGTGGGCCTGCTGGCCGGCCGCGAGGCAGGCCTGGCCATCGCCACGGTGCTCGACACCGCCCGCGACCGCTTCGTGGGTTGCGCCTGCCCCCGCCTTGCCGAACAGGTGGATGAGGCGGCCCGCCTTGCCGAACAGGCCGGCTACGAGGCTTCAGCCGCGCGGATCGGGCAGACCTTTGCCCAGGCTGGGTTCCGAACTCGGCTGGCACGCCAATTGCTCGAAGGCGTGGGTTGCCGTTGACAGGGCGCAGCCTACCCCGCCATCGTAACCCCTGGTTGCAAGTGTGTTTTGGGGGAGCGGTCCCGGTTGCAGGACGAAAGCGAATACCCCACCACGGAGGCACCGCCGGCCCGCCACTTCCGGGAAGTGACGCCACGCTTCAAGACCGCGCACTGGCAGGCGATGGAGCCGGCCCCGCTGGCCCGGGAGCCCGTGCCACCTCGCCCCTTCGCTCCGCCCGAAGCCTACGACGAACCAGCCATCCAGGCCCCCTTCCCCAGCACCGGCCCGCAGGGCCACCGCCATCGAATGCGTGAGAAACTTCTGTTTCGCGGCCCCGAGGCACTGGCCGATTACGAGGTGCTGGAGATGCTGCTGTTCGCCGCTTTCCGCACCGGCGACACCAAGCCGTTGGCGAAGACGCTGATCAACCGCTACGGCAGCTTCGCCCAGGTGCTGGCCGCCCGGCCCGATGAGCTGGTGAACGCGCCGGATCTGGGCATGCAGGTCGCATCCGCCATCAAGCTGGTCCAGGCCGCCGCCCTGCGCATGCTCCGCGCCGAGGTGCTGGAACAGCCTGTCCTGAACAAATGGGACCTGCTGATGGAGTACCTGACGGCCGCCCTGTCGCGGGAGAAGGTCGAGCAGTTCCGCGTGCTGTTCCTCGATAGTCGCAACCGGCTGATCGCGGACGAGGCGCAGGCCCGCGGCACCGTCAACCACACCCCGGTCTACCCGCGTGAGGTGGTGAAGCGCGCCCTGGAGCTGCACGCCACAGCACTCATCCTGGTGCACAATCACCCCAGCGGCGACCCCACGCCCAGCCGCGCCGACATCGAGATGACCGCGGCGATCCGCGATGCCGCCGCTGTGCTCGACATCGTGCTGCACGACCACATCATCCTGGGCAACGGCCGGACGACGAGCTTCAGGCGGGATGGGCTGATGTGATGGCATAGCCGCGCAGCAACCCGGCCAGCAGTTGGTTGGGGAAGCGGCGGTTCTGGGTGATGGCGTAGAAGCTCTCGCGCAGTTGCGGGACGCGGCAGTGCTCCAGCAGCACGCCCGTCGCCAGTTCGTCCCGCACCACGATGGGTGGCACCAGGGTGACACCCTCCCGCTCGCGCGCCAGCAAACGTAGCATGGCCATGTCATCGACCTCCGCCAGGATGATCGGACGAATGCCAGCCAGCTCGAGCAGCCGGTCGAAGCCCTGGCGGATGTCGCTGTCCAGGCTGGGCAGCAACACCGGTTCGGTCGCCAGATCCTCAGGGAAGCGGAAGGCTGGCCGGCCCGGACGTGGCCGGCCGACCAGGCTGACCGGCTGCTCGTTCAGCAGGTGGTGGCGATAGGGCCGCCGGGCGTCGCGCGGCGGCGCGGTGTTGGCCAGCACCACATCCACGGCATGCGCCTCGAGCTGCGCGAGAAGATCGCGCAACGGGCCCGAACGCACGATCAGCTCGACATCGGGCCGCCCCACCAGCGGCCGCAGGAATTCGAGCTGGAAATTGCGTGACAGGGTGGTGAGCGCACCCACCCGGAGCACCTGGCGACTGTTCAGCGGTCGGCCCGCCAATGTGCTCATCAGCTCCTCGCCGGCGCTGAACACCGTATCGGCGTAGTCGAGCGCGATCTGCCCGGCCTCGGTCAGCACCAGGCGGCGGCCCACACGGTCGAATAACAGGTGCCCCAGCTGATGCTCCAGCTTCTGGATCTGCACCGACAGCGCCGATTGAGAAAGATGCAGACGTTCGGCGGCAAGGGTCAGGCTTTGCGCGTGTGCGACGGCCCAGAAGTAACGCAGGTGGTTAAAGTTCAGCGCTGTCATATCGTTCGTTTAAACAGAACGATCGGATTGGAACAATGTATTTTTCAGAATGACTCCGCGCCGCTACCAGTCCGCCATCGGGCCGGAGGATGATGCGCCTTGTTGATCGATCTGCTGCCCCTGCTGGCCCCTGCCGCTTTGCTGCTCGGCGCGGGCCTGCGCGCCCCGCCCACGCGGGCCCGGCCCTGGTTGGCCGAAGGCGCGGCGCTGGCCGCCCTGGCCGTGGCGCTGGCGCAGGCCACCCGGCTCGTGCTGCACGGGCCGTGGGACAGCCCGCTGATCGGCCTGGCCGGCATGGGTATCTCGGCCCGCATCGACGCCGTCAGCGCGCCGATGTCCGTCCTCGTCTGTTTCATCGGCTGGGTCGTGGTGCGCTACGCCACCACCTATCTGCAGGGCGAGGCGCGGCGGGCGAACTTCCTCTCCGGGCTGTGCCTGACGCTGGCCTGCGTGCTGCTGCTGGTGCTGGCGGGAAACCTGCTGCAGCTGGTTCTGGCATGGGTCGCCACCAGCCTCGCCATGCACCGGCTGTTGCTGTTCTACCCCGGCCGGGTGGCGGCGCAGCGCGCGGCACGCAAGAAGTTCGTGGCCGCGCGGCTGGCGGATGCGGCGCTGATCGCCGCCGCGCTCCTGCTGCTGCTGGCTTATGGCACCGGCGATATCGGCACCATCCTCGGTGCCGCCCGGCAGGGTGCCGGCGGCGGTTTGGCGGTCGCGGCGGCCTGCCTGCTGGCGCTGGCCGCATTGCTGAAATCCGCCCAGTTCCCGGTGCATGGCTGGCTGACCGAGGTGATGGAGGCGCCCACACCGGTCTCCGCGCTGCTGCATGCCGGCGTCATCAACGCCGCCGGCTTCCTGCTGATCCGCTTCGCCGACGTGCTGCTGCTGGCGCCGATGGCGATGGCGGTGCTGGTGGTGGTGGGCGGCTTCACGGCGCTGTTCGCGGGGCTGGTGATGCTGACGCAGCCCGCGGTGAAGACGTCGCTCGCCTGGTCCACCGTGGCGCAGATGGGCTTCATGATCCTGGAAATCGGCCTGGCGCTGTTCCCGCTCGCGTTGCTGCACATCATCGCCCATTCGCTCTACAAGGCGCATGCGTTCCTGGCGTCGGGCGGCGCTGTGGACGGCATCGCGGCCGCCCGCCGCCCCGGCCCGGTGGCCATTCCCAAGGCTGGTGCAGTCGGCCGCGCCTTCCTCCTCGCCCTGGGCATCTATGGCGTGGTCGGCTTCGGCTTCGGCCTGCAGGACAAGTCGCCCCAGGCCATCGCGCTGGGCGCGATCCTCATTTTCGGTGTGGCCTACATGCTGGCACAGGGCCTGGCCGATGCGGCGCCTCGGGCGCTGACCTGGCGCACCATGGTCTATGGCCTCGCCACCTCGGTCAGCTACTTTGCCTTGCAGGCCATCGCGATCCGCCTGACGGACGACGTGCTGCCCAGCGCGCCGGCGCCGGGAGGGCTGCAATGGGCGTTGATTGTCCTGGCGGTGACCAGCTTCGGCATCGTCGCGGTGATCCAGGCCATGTTCCCGCTCTGGGCCTATCACCCGGCGGCGGCGGGGCTGCGGGTGCACCTCTCCAACGGCTTCTACGCCAATGCAATGTTCGACCGGCTACTGGGCGGCTGGCGCCTGCATCGCCCTTCGCCACCCTTCACGAAAGATCGGGCATGACCAGCAGCCAGGCCGCAGACCGCGCCGCACGGGCCATACCGCCGGTATGGCCGCTCGCCTCTTCGGTCGCGGTCAATCCCTTTCTCGGCCAGGCAGGCGAGGGGCTGGCGCAGGCCGCTGCCCGGCTGGGGCGGGCCGCGGGCATCGCCATCACGCCACCGCGCGCCTGGTTCAGGGAGCGGGTCGCTGCCGGTGTCATCCTCGAAGCGGATCTGGCGGCGTCCCTGGTCGCGGCCCCGGCACTGGACCCTCCGCTCAACCTTGCCATGGTGCAGGCGGGCCTGGCGCAGCCCTCGCCCACGCCGCGCGCCATACCGACGATCGCCGAACTGGCTGCCGAGGCTTCCGGCATCGACTGGCCGGGGCTGATCGCCGAGCGCCTGGGGGCCTGGGCGGCCGGCTATTTCGACGAGGGCCAGGCGCTGTGGGCGGCGCCCCGTGGCCGTGGCGCCTATGCCGCATGGCGTGCCGTCTCCACCCATGACCTGACGCCGGAAATCGCCGGCCTGGCGGGCTTCGCCACCACGGTGTCGGAGGCACCCGAAACCGCCGACGATGTGCTGCGGCAGATGCCCGAACGCCTGGCGCTGCCGCAGGCGGCGCAGGAGAGTTACTTCCACCGGCTGCTGATGACGCTGGGCGGCTGGGCCCAGCTGGGCCGCTACCGGCTGTGGCAGGCGGAACTGGCCGGCGGCACCGATGACACCGTGACCGACCTGCTGGCGATCCGCCTGATCTGGGAGGGCGCGCTGTTCGACCGATATGCGGGGCTGATCGGCGAGGGCTGGGCAGCGGCGGCGGCGGCGCATGCCGCGCCCATCGGCGCCAACACCGACCAGGCGATCGACGCCATACTGCAGGAGGCGGCCGAGCGCGCGGCGCAGCGCGAGTTGGCAGCCACGCTGGCCGCCGCCGCACCGGCCATGCGCGACACGCGGCCGGTGCTGCAGGCCGCCTTCTGCATCGATGTCCGTTCCGAAGTGTTCCGCCGCGCGCTCGAGGCCAGCCATCCGGATATCCGGACCCTGGGCTTCGCCGGCTTCTTCGGCCTGGGCACCTCGCATCGCCGCTTCGCATCCTCGGTGCAGGGGCACCGCCTGCCGGTGCTGCTGAATGCCGGGTTGCGCAGCTGCTCGGGCGGGCCGGCGGATGGGGCCGCGGACCAGTCGGCGCGCTTCCGGGCCCGGGCCAAGCGGGCCTGGGGGCGCTTCAAGCTCGCCGCCGTATCGTCCTTCGCCTTCGTCGAAGCCACGGGGCCGGTCTATGCCGGCAAACTGCTGGGCGGGGCGCTGGGCCTGCCTGGCCGGGCTGCGCCGCAGGACCCAGCGCCGCGCCCCGAACCCGCGCTCACCCCCGCGGCGCGGGTCGACGCGGCCGAGGCGGTGCTGCGCGCCATGTCGCTGGTCGAAGGCATGGCGCGGCTGGTGCTGGTGGTGGGGCATGGCGCAAACGTGGTGAACAATCCTCATGCCAGCGGCCTCCATTGCGGCGCCTGCGGCGGTTACTCGGGCGAGGTGAATGCCCGGCTGCTGGCCAGCCTGCTGAACGATGCAGGGGTGCGCGCCGGACTGGCGTCCCGCGGCATCGCCATCCCGGCCGACACCCTGTTCCTGGCCGCGCTGCACGACACCACGACCGATGCGGTCACGCTCTACATGGACGGGCATGATGAGGCCGCGCACCAGCCCGACATCGCCCAGGCCCGGCGCTGGCTGGGCGCGGCCGGCATCCTGGCCCGCACCGAACGTGCCCTGTTGCTGCCCGGTGCGAGCGGGCCGCGCAGCGTCGCAGCCCGCAGCCGTGATTGGGCGCAGACCCGGCCCGAATGGGGCCTGGCGGGCTGCCGCGCCTTCATTGCCGCGCCGCGCCGGCGCACCGCCGGGAAGTGCCTGCAGGGGCGTGCCTTCCTGCATGATTACGACTGGACGATCGACCGCGAATTCGGCGTGCTCGAATTGATCCTGACCGCGCCCGTCGTCGTCGCCAGCTGGATCAGCCTGCAATATTACGGCTCGACCGTAGCACCCGAAGCCTTCGGCGGCGGCAACAAGCTGCTGCACAACGTGGTCGGCGGCGTGGGCGTGGCGGAGGGCAATGGTGGCCTGCTGCGCGCCGGCCTGCCGTGGCAGTCGGTGCATGACGGCGAGCGGCTGATGCACGAACCGCTACGCCTCTCGGTCTGCATCGAGGCGCCGCATGCGGCGATGACCGCCATCCTGGAACGGCATGCGGGGGTCCGCGCGCTGTTCGACAATCGCTGGATGCACCTGATTGCGCTGGACGGGGAAGGCCGTATGGACTGGCGCTACGCCGGCGACCTGCGCTGGGCTGCCATGCGGGACTGACCTGCTATTCCGGCCCCAGCCCGCCGAAGGTAGGTCAGGAAACTATCAATCCCCTGTTCGATGGAACTCGGCACTTCGAGCGGTTGTGGCGAGCGCCGAGAGGGAGACGCCGAGGATACGGCCCGGCCCTCGCGGTTCTTTTCCAGCACGCTGGGCAGTCAACGAGCCTGAAATTCGCCTGCTCTGACCAGGCCCTGGGGAACGGTCAGGCGGTGCTGTGACCGGCACGCTTCGTTGGTCGGGGCGTTCAGCTCCCGGTGAAGGCAGGCTTGCGTTTTTCCATGAATGCCTTGCGGCCTTCCGCGTAGTCCTCGCTATCGAAGCAGGCGTTCATGGCCGCATCGATGGCGGCCATGTCCGGCGCCGGCTGCAGCACCGCGCGCACCGTGCGCTTGTTGGCCAGCAGCGACAGGGGCGCGTTGATGGCGAGCTGCGCAGTGATCCTGCCCACCGCATGGTCTAGCTGGTCGGCCGGAACCAGCCTGTTGATCAGGCCAAAATGCAGCGCCTCAGCGGCTGGGAAACGATCGCCCGTCATCAGGATCATGTGCGCGTTCGAGGGGCCAACGAGCGCGACCAGGTTGCCCACCATATCGTAGCTGTAGGCGATGCCCAGGCGCGCGGCGGGGATGCCGAACTCGCTGCCCTCGCCGGCGATGCGCAAATCGCAGGACATGGCGATGCCCAGGCCGCCACCCATGCAGAAGCCCTGTATCTTGGCGATGACCGGCTTGGGGAAGTTGGCCAGCTTCTCGCGGCCGCCCAACGTCAGCCGGCCATATTCCTTCTGCGCATCGGCGTCCGAGCGGCTCTTCTCGAACTGGCTGATGTCAGCGCCGGAGACGAAGGCGCGGCCCCCGGCGCCCTCCAGCACGACGCAACGCACTGCCGGGTCGCGCTCGAACACATCCAGCGCCGCCGCCATGCCGTCCCACATCGGGATGGACATGGCGTTGCGCTTCTCGGGCTGGTTGAACACCACCGTGCCCACGCCGTCCTTGATGTCGGCGAGAATCTTGCCGTCTGCGAATTCCATGCTCATGCTCCCAAAGCGCCGTTGGCGCGCAGTGTCGCGATCTCGTCCGCGGTGTAGCCGGCTTCGGCCAGGATCTCGTCAGCGTGTTCGCCCAGCGCGGGCACCGGACGGGTCACGCCGGGGCGCAGCCCTTCCATCGTCAGCGGCGTGCGCACGACACGGGCCATGCCCAACCGGTCATGCGGCACCTCCCAAGACATGCCCAGGTGCTGCACCTGCGGGTCCTCGAAGACCTCACGGATGTCGTTGATCGGGCCGCAGGGAATGCCCGCCTGCTCGAGCCGCTCGATCCACCATTCGGCGGGATGCTTGCGCGTCTCCTCCGCGATGGCGGCGTTGAGCGCCGCACGGTCGGCGGTGCGGCCTGTCGGCGTCGTCCAGGCGGGGTTGGTCAGCCAGTCCTCGCGCCCGGCCGCACGGGCGAAGACGTCCCACAGCTTGGGAGAGGAGGCCGCGATGTTGATCGGCTTATCGGCCGCCGGGAATACGCCCATCGGCGTGTTCACCGGGTGATCGTTGCCCGCCTGCCCGGCCACCTCGCCATCCATCAGCCAGCGCGTGGCCTGGAAATCCAGCATGAAGACCTGCGCCTCCAGCAGCGAGGTATGCACCCAGCGGCCGCGACCCGTGCCGGTGCGCTCATAGAGCGCCATCATGACGCCCAGGGCCAGCAGGTTGCCCGCGGTCAGATCGTCGATCGGGATGCCGACGCGCATGGGCCCGCGCCCGGGCTCGCCAGTGATCGACATCAGGCCGCCCAACCCCTGCGCGATCTGGTCCACGCCGCCGCGCGCCGAGTAGGGGCCGCTTTGGCCGAAACCGGAGATCGAGGCGTAGACCAGCCGCGGGTTCACCGCCGTCAGCGTTTGCGGGTCGATGCGCAGCCGGTGCTTGACCTGCACGCGCATGTTTTCGACCAGGACATCGGCCGTGGCGACCAGGCGCAGGAAGGCGGCGTGGCCCTCGGGGTGCTTAAGGTCCAGCGCGATGCCGCGCTTATTGCGGTGCAGATTCGTACTGTCGAACCCGTCACGCGCGCCGCCGAAGCCGTCACTATTGCCCGGCGGCTCGACGCGGATGACGTCCGCGCCCCAATCGGCCAGGTGACGCACGCAGGTCGGGCCGGCGCGCGCGAGGGTCAGGTCCAGCACCTTGAGGCCGGCAAGGGGTAAGGTTTCCATATCCCGCGTAGTCAAGCGCGTGGCGGCGGCTTTGCCAAGGCGATGGCCTGCAGAACCGGTGCAAGTTCGCCGATATGATTGGCCAGCAGCAGCACCAGTTTGGCATCCAGCTTGCGCGACTCGTCGGGCGGCAGGTCGCGATGCGCGTCCATCAGGGCGGCGTAGAGCACGTCGGGCTCGGCCAGGCGCGGCGCGGTGAGCAGATGTGTCACGCGACGGCGTGCAGGCTGGCACGGTGGGCGGCGGCGATGCCTGCGGCGTCGGCGGCCGCAATGCGTGCGGCTATGTGCTGGTCCGGGCGCAGCAGCACCGCATCGCCATGACCCAGGCCCAGCCGGGCAGCGGCCAGGCCGGAATGATCCTCGAAATCCTGGCCCAGGGTGATCGCCGGCAGGCCGGTGGCCGGCACCACCCCGTTCGAGACCACCGTAAACCCATCGCCGGTATGCCGCAGCAGCCAGTCCGGCCGGCCATTCCGCAGCAACGGCGCATCCGGTGCCGGCCGCCCCGCCCCCTCATAAGGCCGCGACAGCCGGCCGGAATTCACCACCGGGCGCGCGAAGGCATGCGCTGCTGCCAGTTCCAGCACCGCGTCACGATAGGCCCGCGCCGCGTCGCTCTTGGGGGTGATGAAATCGGTGCTGCGGGTCGAGTTGAGGATATTCTCATCGGCGGCGGGAATGCGCTCGGCGTCATAGCTGTCGAGCAGCGCATCCGGCGCCTGGCCCGCCAGCACCGCGGCCAGCTTCCAGCACAGATTATCCGCATCCTGCACGCCGCCATTGCCGCCGCGGGCGCCGAAGGGGCTGACCTGATGCGCCGCATCGCCCACGAAGATCGTGCGGCCGTGGCGGAACCGCTGCATGCGGCGGCAGCGGAAAGTGTAGATACTGATCCATTCCAGCTCGAACGGCACATCGTCGCCCCTTGAGCCCAGCATCTGTGCCACGCGGGCGCGCACCCGTTCTGGCTGCTGCTCCAGCGCGGGGTCGGCGTCCCAGCCGAGCTGGAAGTCGATGCGCCAGACATCGTCGGGCTGGCGGTGGAGCAACACCGACTGGCCCGGGTGGAAGGGCGGGTCGAACCAGAACCAGCGCTCGGTCGGGAAAGCCGCCTGCATGACGACGTCTGCGATCAGGAAGCGGTCGCGGAAGACCTGGCCCTCGAACGCCAGGCCAAGCGCGCGGCGGATGAAGCTGCGGGCGCCGTCTGCGGCGATCAGCCAGTCGGCATGCAGCGTGTAGGGCCCGGCCGGGGTCGTGACCGAAAGGCGCGCGCCATCGGCCCGATTCTCAATTCCGGCCACGGCGTTGCGCCAGCGCAGCTCGACCCGGCCTGTCGCCATGCAGGCTTCCACCAGCCAGGCCTCGGCATAATATTGCTGGAGGTTCACGAAGGCGGGGTATTCGTGCCCCTCCTCCGGCAGCAGGTCGAAGCTGTAGGCCTCGCGCTCGCCATGGAAGACGCGGCCCTGATTCCAGGTCACGCCCTTCTCCAGGAAGCGCGAACCCAGCCCGAGCCGGCCGTAGATCTCAAGCGTACGCTTGGCGAAGCAGATGGCACGGCTGCCGGTGCTGACAGTGTCGTCATCATCCAGCACCACCACGCGCACGCCATGCCGCGCCAAGTCCAGCGCCGCCGTCAGCCCGACCAGGCCGCCGCCGGCAATCACCACAGCCGCATGGTCCTGGCCGCGCGGCGGCGCGAAGGCGGCGAAGCGCGGCGGCGTGAAGTGCATTCAGTGCGCCTCGGCCGACTTCATCGGCTGGCCCTGCTCCAGCGCCTGCCACATCGCCAGGTCGCGCGCGGCGGTCCAGATGCGCGGATGGGCGATGCCCGACGCCTCATCGAAGGCGCGGGAAACGTTGAAGGGCATGCAGTGCTCGAAGATCACCCAATGCCCATAGGTCGGGCGCATGCCGTCCATGGCGTGCTGATAGCACTCGCCCAGCGACCAGCCTTTCTCCACCGCATGACGGGCGAGGGCGAACAGATCCCCGGTGAAGGCCGCGGTCTCGGCAATCGCCTGCGCCACGTCGCCCTTCGTCAGCAGCGCGCGGCCGCGGCCGGGCACCAGCTTCTCGGCACCCAGCGCGCGCACGGCGTCCAGCGTCGCCGGCCAGTCGGTGAAATGCGCGTCGCCGCAATAGGGGGTGGCGCCGAACTCGACCGTGTCGCCGGCGAACAGCACACGTTCCTTCGGCAGCCAGACCACCGTGTCGCCGGCGGTGTGGCTGCGGCCGATATGGATGACCTGCGCCTCGCGCTCCAAACCCCGCTCCACGCCCCCTTGGGCACCCAGCCACAGGGTCATCGAACGCTCGAAGGTCTGCGTCGGCCAGGTCAGGCCGGGGATGCTTTCGCGGCCGCGGAACAGGCGGGGGAAACGGCCGATCTCGCTGTCCATGTCCTGCGCGCCGCCCTCGGCGATCAGGTCGCGCGCCCCCGCCGAACAGATGACGGAATGCGCCGGGTAGCCGCTGGCGCCCAGCACGCGCACGGCGTGGTAATGGCTCAGCACCACCTGCCGCACCGGCAGCGCGGTCACGGCCGCGATGCGCGCCTGCACATCCGCCGCCATTGCCGGCGTCGCCTGTGCGTCCACCACGACCACGCCGTCCCGGCCCACGATCACGCCGGAATTCGGGTCACCCTGCGCGGTGTAAGCGTAGAGTCCGGCGCCCAGCTCATCGAAGGATACGTGCTTCTCGGTCATGTCGTTGGTCGAGGCGAAGCTCATGGCGATGATCCCTTGCGGCCGGCGCCAGGATGGTTTCAGATGAAACCAATGTCAATTTCGTTCGACCTCGCGGCCTTCCTGCCCTACCGCCTGGCGGTGGTGGCGGCGCGGGTTTCGGCGCGTTTCGCACAGCAATATGCCGCGCACGGCGTCAGCATCCCGCAATGGCGCGTGCTGGCCGCGCTGGGCAGCTTTGGCGAGGCGCATGCGACACGGCTGGTGGCGCTGACGACGATGGACAAGGTGAAGGTTAGCCGTGCCGTGGCGGGGCTGATCGAGGCGGGGCATCTGCGCCGCCGTGCCGATGCGCAGGACAACCGGCGTGACCTGCTGGCGCTGACGGCGAAGGGGCGGCGGCTCTACGCTGCGCTGGTGCCGCTGGCGCTGCGGATGCAGGCGGAGCTGCTGGCCGCATTGCCGCCCGGCGAGGCGGTGGCCCTGGACGCGGCACTGGCCCGGCTGGGGGGCTGAGGCGTCATGGCCTGATCAGGCCCGCTGGCCTGCCCTTCAAAGCCCTGCCGCCAGCGCCCTGATATCGGCCGCCCCGCCGCTTCCGGGGTGGCCCCGCCGCAGCGG
>JACMRO010000158.1 GCA_014376425.1 Rubritepida sp. | reverse complement strand
GGCGCGCTGCTCGACCCGCCGACCGCCGATGTGACGGGGCGCTGCCTGGCCATGCTGGGGCAGCTGGGCGAAGGCCAGGCCCGCCCGGCGCGTGAGGCGGTGGACTACCTGCTGGCGGAGCAGGAGGCGGACGGCGCCTGGTATGGTCGCTGGGGCGTCAACTATGTCTACGGCACCTGGTCCGCACTGACCGCGCTGAATGCCGCCGGCGTCGAGCATGAGCATGCGGCGATGCGCCGCGCCGTGGCGTGGCTGGAATCGCGCCAGAACCCGGATGGCGGCTGGGGCGAGGATGGCGACAGCTACCCGGTGAGCGGCGGCACCGCCCCGGACGCAGAAGGCGACGCGACCGCGGCACCCGCGCCGCGCGACGCGGTCTCAACCGCGAGCCAGACTGCCTGGGCGTTGCTGGCCCTGATGGCGGCGGGCGAGGCCGACAGCCCGGCCGTGGCGCGCGGCGCCGCCTGGCTGATGCAACGCCAGGATGAGGACGGGGATTGGGCCGAGGATGACTACACCGGCACCGGTTTTCCGCGGGTGTTCTACCTGCGCTACCACGGCTACCGGCGGATTTTTCCGCTCTGGGCGCTCGCCCGCCTGCGCAACCTGCGCGCCAGCAATTCGCGGCAGGTGAAGTTCGGCATGTAGGCGGGCGCCCCTGCGAAATGGCGGGAGTGGCGCCGCGCCGTCCCATCGGCCGCGGATCGACCCTATGGCGTGAGATCAGCACGGGGGCGGAGGACGGAGCAGCGCCGCTTGCGCGCGCCCGCCCCCCGCGCCAATTTGCGCCGCAACACGGTATCGAGGGTCTGTCACCATGTCGGAGAATTTCGACGTCATCGTCATCGGCGCCGGCCCGGGCGGCTATGTCTGCGCCATTCGCGCCGCGCAGCTGGGCATGAAGGTCGCCTGCGTGGAGAAGCGCGCGACCCTGGGCGGCACCTGCCTGAATGTGGGCTGCATTCCGTCCAAGGCGCTGCTGCAAAGCAGCGAGCATTATGACGAGGCGCTGCACAAGCTGGCCGAGCATGGGGTGAATGTGGGGCAGGTGAGCCTGGACCTGGCGCGCATGCAGGCCCGCAAGGCCGAGGTCGTGGGCGCCAACGTCAAGGGCGTGGAGTTCCTGTTCAAGAAGAACAAGGTCACCTGGCTGAAGGGCGAGGCCACGATCGCGCGGGCCGGCGTGGTGATGGTGGACGGCGCCGAGTACGGGGCGAAGCACATCGTCATCGCCACCGGCTCCGAAAGCGTGCCGCTGGCCGGCGTGGTGGTGGATGAGAAGCGCATCGTCACCAGCACGGGCGGGCTGGAGCTGGATGCGGTGCCGGGGCACATGGTCGTCATCGGCGGTGGCTATATCGGGCTGGAGCTGGGCTCGGTCTGGTCACGCCTGGGTGCCGCGGTGACGGTGGTGGAGTTCCTCGACCGGTTGGTGCCGGCGATGGATCATGAGGTGGGCAAGCTGTTCGAGCGGGTGCTGGGCCGCCAGGGCTTCAAGTTCAAGCTGAACACCAAGGTGGTGGGCGCGGTGGCCGACGACACCGGCGTTGACCTGACCCTGGAACCCGCCGCCGGCGGCGCGGCCGAGACGTTGCGCGCCGATGTGGTGCTGCTGGCGATCGGCCGCCGCCCATATATCGGCGGGCTGGGGCTGGATAGCGCGGGGGTGGCGCTGGACGACCGCGGCCGGGTGCGGGTGGACGCGCATTACGCCACCTCCACGCCCGGCATCTGGGCGATTGGCGACGTGATCGCGGGGCCGATGCTGGCGCATAAGGCGGAGGAGGAGGGCGTGGCCGTGGCCGAAATCCTGGCCGGGCAGAAGGGCCATGTGAACTACGGCGCCATCCCTGGCGTGGTGTACACTTGGCCCGAGGTGGCGAGCGTGGGCGAGACGGAGGAGGCGCTGAAGGCCCGGGGGCAGGCGTACAAGGTGGGCAAATTCCCGTACACGGCCAATGGCCGGGCGCGGGCGATGGGGGAGACGGATGGGTTCGTGAAGATCCTGGCCGATAAGGTGACGGACCGGGTGCTGGGGGCGCATATCATCGGGCCGGATGCGGGGACGCTGATTGCGGAGGTGGCGCTGGCGATGGAGTTTGGCGCAAGTGCGGAGGATGTG
>JACMRO010000157.1 GCA_014376425.1 Rubritepida sp. | reverse complement strand
GCGCCCTGCAGGGAATGCTGGCGAAGCCGGCGGACCTGGCGGTGCTGGACATCAAGATGCCGCGGATGGACGGGATGGAGCTGCTGCAGCGCCTGCGCACCCGTACCGCCATGCCGGTGATCTTCCTGACATCCAAGGATGAAGAGGTGGACGAACTGATGGGCCTGCGGCTGGGTGCGGACGACTACATCACCAAGCCGTTCCGCCAACGCCTGGTGCTGGAGCGTATTCGGGCGCTGCTGCGGCGGAACGATGCGTCGCGGGCCGAGGCGGCGGGCGCGCCGGCGGGCGGGGTGATCACCCGGGGCGACCTGACGCTGGACGAGACCAAGCATGCCTGCCTGTGGAAGGGGAAGCCGATCCAGCTGACCGTGACCGAGTTCCTGCTGGTGAAGGCGCTGGCACTGCGGCCGGGCATGGTGAAGAACCGCGACCAGCTGATCGATGCTGCGTATGGCGAGAACATTTATGTCGATGACCGCACGATCGACAGCCATGTGAAGCGGGTGCGCAAGAAGTTCCGGGATACGGATGACGACTTCCAGCAGATCGAGACGCTGTATGGGATTGGGTATCGCTATAAGGAGGCCTAAAAATCCTTCAGCGTCCGCTTCGCAATTGCCATCCGATGCACCTCCGTCGGTCCCTCATACACATGCATCAGCCGCACCTGGTTCGCCATCAACTGTAGCGGCAGTTCCTTCGTCATCCCCATTGCGCCGTGGCACTGCATCGCGTGGTTCACCACTTCCGTCGCCATCTCGGTGCCGAACACCTTGATCATGCTGGCCTCGTTCCGCACGTCCCCGCCCCCGTCCATCGTCGCCGCCCCCGCCTGCACCATCAGGCGGCAGGCATGGATCTGCATCGCCGCATCGGCGATCCACCACTGGATCGCCTGCCGGTCGGCCAGCGGCTGGCCGAAGGTCACTCGCTGCTTGGCGTGGGTGCACATCATCTCCAGCGCGCGGCGCGCAATGCCGATGCAGCGCGCGCCCATCTGCAAACGGCGCACATTCAATCGCAGCTGCATGGGCGCATAGCCGGCGCCCAGGCCGCCTAACACATTGGCCGCCGGCACCCGGCAATCCTCAAACACCAGCTCGTAGGTCTTTTTGCCACCGATCATCGCGATCTCGCGCTCGATGATGAAGCCGGGCGTGCCGCGTTCGACGATGAAAGCGGTCACCCCCTGCTCGCGCTTGCCCGGGCTGGTGCGTGCCATCAGGATGATGAAGTCCGCCGCCGGCACGTTGCTGACCCAGATCTTGCGGCCGTTGATCACCCAGTCGTCACCATCCTGCACCGCCCGCGTCAGCATCCCCGAAGGATCGCCACCCGCTGCCGGTTCGGAAATGGCGATGCAGCTGCGCATCTCGCCGGCGGCGTAGGGCGCCAGGTATTTCTCGCGCTGCGCTTCGTTGGCCACCTGCACGAGCATGTGCAGGTTCGGGCTGTCGGGCGGGATGGTGAAGGGCACGACGGTGCGCGCCATCTCCTCCTCCACCGCCATCAGCGCCACGGAGGGAAGGTTGGCGCCACCATATTCCTCGGGCGCATCCAAACCCCACAGGCCCAGATCGCGGCAGGTCGCGCGCAGCGGCGCTTCCTCCTCTCCGGTCAAGGCATATTTCCCGCCCGACGCCTCGCGCGCCAGGATCGCGGGTTCCAGCGGCATCAGGTCGCGGGTGACGAATTTGGTCACCAGCTCCTGCACCATGCGGTGTTCCTCAAGCATCGGGCTCATCCTTCACCAGCAGGCCATCGACGGCGACGCAACCATCCGGCTTCACAATCAATGGGTTGATCTCCGCCTCGCTCACCCCCGGCGCCAGGGCCAGGAGTGACATGGCGCGCACGGAAGCTGCCAGCGCGCCCACGTCGCCGCGGGGCAGGTTGCGATAGCCGGTCAACACCCGCAATTCGGGGATCTCGGCAATCATGGCATGGGCATCTGCCAGCGATACCGGCGCGAGGCGCACCGCGGTGCTGCGGCGGATTTCCGCCAGCACGCCGCCAACGCCCAGCATGACCACCGGGCCGACCTCCGGGTCACGGCGGTAGCCCAGGATCACCTCGGCCAGGCCGGTGTGCATGGG
>JACMRO010000156.1 GCA_014376425.1 Rubritepida sp. | reverse complement strand
ATCGGCCTGCTGGTGCCGCCCGGCCGAATCGCCGGCGGCGAGATCCGCCTGGCCGGCCGCCGCATCGACAACCTGCCCTATGAGGAGTTGCCCCGCATCCGCGGCCGCCAGATCGGCGCCATCTTCCAGGACCCGCTGACGACGCTGAACCCGCTTTACACCGTGGGCGACCAGCTGGCCGAAACCATGACCACCCACCTGCCGATCAACCCGGCCGAGGCGCGCCGCCGCGCCGTCGGCTGGCTCGAACTGGTGGGCATCCCCGCCGCCGCGCAGCGGGTGGACAGCTACCCGCATGAGTTCAGCGGCGGCATGCGGCAGCGCGTCGTCATCGCGCTCGCCCTCTGCGCCGAGCCCAAACTGATCGTGGCCGACGAACCGACGACCGCGCTCGACGTCTCCATCCAGGCGCAGGTCATTGCCCTGCTGAAGAGCCTGGCGCGGGAGAAGGGGACGGCCATGATGCTGATCACCCATGATATGGGCGTGATTGCCGAGACCGCCGACCGGGTGGCCGTGATGTATGCCGGAAGGATCATCGAAATCGGTGCCGTCCGCGCGGTGGTAAAGAACGCGGCGCATCCCTACTCGGCCGGGCTGATGGGCTCCATCCCGCCGATCTCGCACCGGGTGGCGCGGCTGCAGCAGATCGACGGCTCGATGCCGCGGCTTTCCGCCATCCCGGCGGGCTGCCCCTACAATCCGCGCTGCCCACGGGTCTTCAGCCGTTGCGTGGTGGATCGGCCGGAGCTGATGCCGGCCGGGCGCAGTGAGGCCGCCTGCTGGCTTTACGCGCCCGGGGCACCCCGTGCCCCCGCCGAACCCGGGGCGACCGCCAGTGTCTGACGCACCACCCATGTTGGAAACGCGCGATCTGGCGCGATTCTTCGATGTCTCCCGCCCATTGCTGCAGCGGCTGATCAGCCGGGAAGGGCGGCGCACCCTTCGCGCGGTGGACGGCATCTCCTTCTCCATCCCCAAGGGCACCACGCTCGCGCTCGTCGGCGAATCGGGCTGTGGCAAATCGACTGTGGCGCGGCTGGTGGTGGGGCTCTACGGCCCAACCCGGGGCGAGGTGCGCTTCGATGGCCAGTCGTTGGCCGAAGCCCGCGCCGACCCGGCGCAGCGCAGCCGGATGCAGATGATCTTCCAGGATCCCTACGCATCGCTGAACCCGCGTTGGCGCGTGGCCGACATCGTGGCGGAGCCCCTGGTAGCCTTCCGTCTAGTGGATGGCCGCGAGGCGCAGCAGAAGCGCGTCGGCGAATTGCTGACCCAGGTCGGCCTGTCGCCGCTCGACGCGGTGAAGTTTCCGCATGAATTCTCGGGCGGCCAGCGGCAGCGCATCTCCATCGCCCGCGCCTTGTCCTCCAACCCGGAATTCCTGGTTTGCGACGAGCCGACTTCAGCGCTGGATGTCTCGGTGCAGGCCCAGATCCTGAACCTGATGATGGACCTGCAGACCCGGTTGGGGCTGACCTTTCTCTTCATCAGCCACAATTTGGCGGTGGTGCGGCAGGTGAGCGACCGCATCGGGGTGATGTATCTGGGCCGCATCGTCGAGCTGGCGCCAGCCGAGACGCTCTTCACCAGCCCCCTGCACCCCTACACCCGTGCCCTGATGGAGGCGATTCCGGATCTCGAGATGACCGGGCGCATCCGCACGCCGGTTGGCGGCGAGGTTCCCAGCCCGATCACCCCGCCAACGGGCTGCGCATTCCACCCGCGCTGCCCGCTGGTGAATGACCGCTGCCGGGCCGAACGGCCGGAGCTGCTGCGGCGAGGCGTCACCGAAGTGGCGTGCCATGCGGTGGAGGAAGGCCGCGACCGTTAGGGCGTGAGCGTGCTGCCGCGCGGGCATCGCCCGCGAAGCGAGGGGTCAGCCGGCCATTGCGCTCCGCAATTCACCAACGACACGCTCCACATCAGCCTGCCATCTGGCCGCCAACCGCAGCCAGGATCCACCGAACCATCAATGCCCACCCCAAGCCTTGGCGACCCTTGTGGCGCGAGGGAAGTGTCTAAACGATTAGTGGCGCGTCAGACGTTGAAGCGGAAATTCAGTACATCGCCGTCGCGTACGACATAGGGCTTGCCTTCGATGCGCAGGCGCCCGGCCTCCCGCGCGCCTGCCTCCCCACCCAGCGCTACATAATCGTCGTAAGCGATGGTCTCGGAGGCGATGAAGCCACGCTCGAAATCGCCATGGATGACGCCGGCGGCGGCGGGTGCGGCGGTGCCGCGGGTAATGGTCCAGGCCCGCGTCTCCTTGGGGCCGCAGGTGAAGTAGGTGATGAGGCCGAGCAATTCGTAACCGGCGCGGATCACCCGGTCGAGGCCGGAATCCGTCAGGCCCAGGCTCTCCAGGAACTCGCCGCGATCGGCGCCTGCCATCTGGCTGATCTCGGCCTCGATGGCAGCGCTCACGACCACGGCACGGGCGCCCTCGGCAGCGGCGCGCTTCATTACCAGCTCGGAGAAGGCGTTGCCGGTCGCCGCACTCGCCTCCTCGACATTGCAGACATACAGCACGGGCTTGGTGGTCATCAGCTGCAGGCGGCGCGCATTCTCCTCCTCGCCTTTGGGGATGGCGGTGCGGGCCGGGTTGCCGGCCACCAGGGCGGCCAGCAGCGGCTCGATCAGCGCCAACTGCGCGGCCGACTCCTTGTCGCCGCCGCGGGCGCGCTTGATCAGGCCCTGCTGGCGCTTCTCCAGGCTGTCCATATCCGCCAGCATCAGCTCGGTCTCGACCGTGTCGGCGTCCCGCAGCGGGTCGACGCTGCCATCGACATGGGTGACGTCGACATCCTCGAAGCAGCGCAGGACGTGCACGATGGCATCGGTCTCACGGATGTTGGCCAGGAACTGGTTGCCCAGCCCTTCGCCCTTGGACGCACCGCGCACCAGGCCGGCGATATCGACGAACTCCAGGCTGGTGGGAATGATCTTCTGGCTTTTGGCGATCCTCGCCAGCGCGTCGAGCCGCGGGTCGGGTACGGCAACGCGGCCGGTATTAGGCTCTATGGTGCAGAAAGGGTAGTTGGCCGCCTGGGCCGCCACCGTCTGCGTCAGCGCGTTGAAAAGGGTGGACTTGCCGACATTCGGCAGGCCCACGATGCCGCAGTTGAAGCCCATTGGTGTGTCCGCTTGGCCGCGCTTGGCGCGGCGAGTTGTTCAGTGGCCGAGGTTTGGCATGGGCAGGCTCATCCCGCCAGGGCGAACGCCAGCTCCTGCGCCATGATCGACGCCGCGATACGGGCCGAGCCGTCATCGGTGGGCAGCGCCAGCGCCGCCGCCCGAAGGGCAGGGATCAGGCTTGCGACCGGCAGCCCCGCGCGTTCGGCGGCGCGCTTCAGCCGGTCGGCGGCATCGTCCTGGCCCAGCAGGTCGGCGGCTTCCAGCAGCAGGGCCGCGCGCATCGCCGCATCGCTGGCGGCCTGGGCCACGGCGCGGGCACGGCGCACGTCGCTCAGCGGGCCGGCATCGGTGGGGCCGGGCAGGCAGGCGCGCAAGCCGGCCGCAGCCTGGGCCAGCGCCGCCGCCTCGCGTACCAGCGCGCTGCCCAGGGCGGCCGCGGCGTTGGCACGATCCTCCGGGCCTGGGCCGTCGCCAAAGCCGCCGATGCTGAAGTCGGGCTCGTATTCCATGCTCAGGGTCTTTCCAGCGCCACGCGCGTCATGAAGTCGGCCTCGCGGCCCTCTGCCAGCAAGGGCGCGGCAGCGGCCACCGCACTCAGCAGCGGCCCGACCCAATCCTCATCCTTGGCAAAGTTGCCCAGGACATGGCCGGTGACCGCCGCGCGGTCGCCCGGATGGCCGATGCCCAGCCGCACCCGGCCGAATTCGGCGGTGGCCAGCGCCCGCTGCATATCCCGCAGTCCGTTATGCCCGGCAGTTCCGCCGCCACGCTTCACCCGCAGGCGGGCCGGCGCCAGGTCCAGCTCGTCATGGAAGGCCAGGATGTCGGCGGGCGCGATCCTGTGGAAGCTGGCCGCAGCCCGCACCGCATCGCCCGTCAGGTTCATGTAGGTCAAAGGTTTGAGCAGCAACAGACGCGCGGCGCCGATCAGCCCCGTCGTCGTCTCTCCCTTGAACTGCTTCTTCCAAGGCGGAAACCCATGCGCGCGCGCGATGGCATCCAGCGCCATGAAGCCGATGTTGTGGCGCTGCCGCGCATGCTCCGGGCCGGGATTACCCAGCCCGACCCAAAGCTGCACGTTCAGGGGCTAACCGGAAAGGAAAGCGCCCGGCGGAGCCGATCCGCTGCCGTTGCCGTGCCTTCCCGGCCAATGCCATCCGCACCGGCCGGGTCGGCCACAGGCCGCAACCGCCCCATTTCCGGATCGACCCCTTACTTCTCGTCGCCCTTACTTCTTCTTGGCAGGTGCCGCAGCGGCGGGTGCCGGCCCGGCCTTGGCTGGCGCCTTGCCCTTGCCCTTGACCGGCGCCGCGACGACGACCGGCGCCGCCACTTCCTCGACCACGGGTGCCGCGATGGTCGCGACCACGAAATCGCGGTCGATCACCGCCTTGGTGCCGAACTTATCCGCCACCGCCGACCAGCGCAGGCTATCGCCGATATTGGCGTCGGCCAGGTCGATGGTGAAGCGCTCGGGCACCTGGTCGGGCTCGGCGAAAACTTCGAGTTCCCGCCTGACCACGTTCAGCACGCCACCTGCCTTGAGGCCCGGCGCCGTATCCTCGTTGAGGAACGCCACCGGCACCTTGATGCGGATGCGTGCACCGGGTGCGAGGCGCTGAAAGTCGATATGCACCGGCCGATCGCTGACGGGGTGGAACTGGATTTCACGCATCAGCGCGGTCTCGGTCGGCCCACCGGCCACCACCACCTCGTAGATGTGCGACTGCCAGGCGCCCTTGTTCATTTCCTTCATGATGACGCGCGGGTCGAGCTGAATCAGCGTCGCCTCCCGCTTGGCACCATAGACAACGCCGGGCACCAGGCCCTCTCGCCGGGTCGCGCGTGCCGCCCCCTTACCGGCCCGCTCGCGCGCCGCAGCCTCGATCCGTATGGTTTGGACCATGCCACTCGCTCCTATTTCGGGTTTGGACCGGCGCGAAAATGCCGGTCACGCCGGCCTCCAGGGGTGCCAGCGCAGGCGCGTCTTAGCGCCGGGGGCCGCGGAACTCAAGCGCCGGCCGGCGGCGCCTCAGCTTTCAACCGGCCGGATGCCCACGATTTCGTAATTGGTGTCGCGGTTCAGCGGATTGCTGATGATGTTCTCCACATAGCTGATGGCGACGGGCTGGCCGGACAGCAGGCTCGCGGTGGCACAATCGTGCATCGCCTCATTGGGCACCGACATCTCCAGGAACACGTTGCCGCTGTTGCCGACCTGCACGGTGCATTCATGCGTCTTGATCAGCGTGCCCTTGACGGTCGACTTCACGATGCGGCCGATGCGGGTGCCGGAGGAGCGGGCGCCCCTGCCCGACACCGCGCATGCGCCGACCGGCGCCCGCCCGGCACCGACCGGGACGATCTCGTCGATCCGGTAGTCGGTGTCGCCATGGAATGCGGTGAGCTTCTTCTGCAGCTGGTGGTAACGCACCGCGACCGAGTGGCCCAGCAGCGGCTCGTAGCGCGCGATCTGCTCGACCGAGGCGGAGAACAGCCAGGGGTTCTGCACCGGCTGGCCATCCGCGCCGGCCCACTGCGCCCGGGAGCTGTCCTGCCCAAGGCTCAACTCGCCCTCGCCGGCCGCCATGAATAGCCGCCGCCAGGAACGGCGGTTCGACAGCTTGAACAATTGCCCCATCCGCCAGCCCTGGGAATAGGTGGAGCCGGAATAGGCTACGTAGCCGCCGATACCGACCACGGGAACGGCCACCGCACCGGCGAGCAATAGGGCACTTCTGCGTTTCACGGCCGTTCCTTCTCATCAGCAAGCGGGACCGCGGCCCCGTCTGGTCAACGCCGTGGGCTCGCATGGGTTGACGCGCTTGCGGGTCGACCCCCACGCGACACCGCCCCGGACGCGCGGCGCCAGCCTGCTGCGACCTATCGGATCACGCGATGGCGCCCGCTTCGTTCACACCCCGGACGCGCGGTGCCAGCCTGGGCATCCCAGCGTGACAGCGCCGCCGCATGCCACCCGGAGCGAAAGAAGTCACCATCCGGGCGCTGGCTGCGGTGCCGCCACCGCACGTCATCGTTCGGGCATAGCTTGACCGGGAGCGGTTGCCGGTGTCGGCTTACCCGATTGCGAGGATGCGGGGCTAATGGGCGAATTGTTGTGGGCGCGGATGACCGCGCCGGAACTGCGTGAGGCCGCCGCGTCCGATGCGCTGGTCATCCTGCCCGTCGCCTCCATCGAGCAGCACGGGCCACACCTGGCAACCGGCACGGACACCGCGCTGGGTGAGGCGGTGGCGCTGCGGACGGCCGCGAAACTTGCCGCCGCCGGCCACCATGTGGTGGTGCTGCCCTGCATCTGGCATGGCCTGGCCGAGCACCACATGGAGTTCGGCGGCACCATCACGCTGGATCAGCCGACCTTCCTGGCGGTGCTGCGCGGCGTGGCTGGCAGCGTTTTCCGGCATGGTTTCGCACGGCTGATGCTGCTGAATGCGCATGGCGGCAACACCGATGCGATCGGCGTGGCGGTGACCGAGATCGGCAACCAGTGGCCGGACCGGAAGGTGGCCGGCGGCACCTACTGGCTGGTGGCGCCAGAGGCGTTTGGCGGAATCCTGGAGGACCAGCCCGGCCTGATGCATGCCTGCGAGGCCGAGACGTCGCTGATGTTGCATGTGACCCAGGGCACGGTGCGGCCGGAGCGGCTGGCCGAAGCGCATGGGCCCCATTCCAACCGGCCTGCCGCGCAGCCCCGGGCGCTGGCTTTCAGGCGCAGCTGGCAGAGCATCTCACCCAGCGGCGTCATCGGCGATGCCAGGCGGGCGAGTGCGGCGAAAGGCGAGGCACTGCTGGAGGCACTGGGATTGCAGCTGGCCGGGGTGCTGGGGGATGTGGCGCTTTGGCGCTGATCATCGCCGCAGGAAATGCGCGCCTTCCATGGTGATGACGGTAACCCCATCGGCCACCCGCACGCCCTCATAGAGCATCGTGCAGATACCCAGCTCTGGGCGCGTCCGGCTGGGCTTGAGTGCCAGCACCCGCCCGGTCACGGCGAAGGCCTCGTCCGGTCGCAACGGCGCCGGCCAGCGCGTATCGATGCGGTTGCCGCCCAACGAGATCGCCATGAACAACCCGCTGCCGGTGACCGCGCCGAACACCACCCCCATGGTGTGCAGTCCCGACGCCACCAGGCCGCCGAACAGCGGCGCGGCACGCGCTGCCTCGGCGTCCATATGGAAGGGCTGCCGGTCGAAGCGGCTGGCGTAGTCGATGATCTCGGCCTCGCCGAGCGCATGTGTGCCGAAGGCGAATTCCTGGCCCACGGTCAGGTCGTCGAAGGAGCGGAGAGGGGCGTGTTGCATGCCGCCATGCTGCCGCGGGGACGACCGGCACGCTACTTGAAGCGGGATGACAGAAGCGCAACATATTGGGCTATGGAAACCCGCCGCCCACCCGTGATCGACATGACGCCGGAGGGGCATTTCACCACCCCGCCGCCGCCCACCGGCCTGGATCGGGTGCTGGGGTCGGTGTTGCGCGTGGCGCTGCTGGCCGGCGGTGTCGCGGCCGTTTTGGTGCTGGGCGCGCTGGCGCTGGTGGCGCTGTCGGTGCTGGTTCCCCTGTTGTTGCTGGCCGGCCTGGTCGCCGGTGGCATCCTTTGGTGGAAGCTGCGCCAGGCGCGCCGCACCGGCGTGCCGCTGCGTTTCGTGGTCGTGCGCCGGGGCTGAGGGATGCTGCCACCCTTCGGGCTTGATCCGGCGCGTCAGGTGGATGTCGGCGGGCGGCCGGCGGGGCCGCCGCCGGAATGGCTCGGAGCGCGGCACAGGCTGGTGCTGGGGCTGTTTGCGCTGGGGCTGCTGTGCGTGGGTGGGTTGGCCGGGCTGAGCATCGCGGCATTCGCTTCAGGCGCGCGGGGGCTGGCCGCGGCATTCGGGTTGGCTGCGGTGCTGGCCTCGCCGCCCACCCTGTTGGGCCCGGTGCAGGATTGGTGGCGGCACCGGCGGGCTTAAGCCGCCAGCCGCGTCTCCGACAGGGCAAATTCGCGTGCCAGCAGCCGATAGCTCTCGGCCCGCGCCGCCGCGTCGTGGCAGGGGCTGAGGATGGCGACCTCAGCCGCGCCATGCGCCTCGGCCAGCGCCTCGATGCCTGCCCGCACCCGGGCCGGCGTGCCGATCAGGGCGCGGCCGCGCAGCCGTTCGACCTGCGCCCGCTCCGCGTCCGAATACGGATAGGCGGCGGCTTCCTCCGGGCTGGGTAGCGGCAGGTAGCGGCCCTGGTCGCGCCACAGCCGGGCCAGCGCGCGGGAGCTAAACAGCCGTTGCGCTTCCGCCTCCGTCGCCGCCGTCAGGGCGAAGATGGCAAGAGCTGCCAGCGGTGCTGGGTTGGCCGCGCTGGGCCGGAACCCCTCGCGATACAGCGCCATTGCCTCGGCACCGCCCGCGCCGTCGGTGATGAAATGGGCGTAGCAGTAGGGCAGGCCGAAGAAGGCCGCGACCTGGGCGCCGTAGTCGCTGCTACCCAGGATCCAAAGCTCGGGCGTGGTCGGCACGGCGGGGCTGGCGCTCACCGCGCGGAAGGGGTGCTCCACCGGCAGCCCATCGCTCAGCCAGCCCTGCAGATCGCGGATCTGCTGCGGGAACTGGTCGGCCGCGGTGGCGGCGTTGGGGTTGAGCGCGTAGGCGGTGCGGCCGTCGCTGCCTGGCGCGCGGCCCAGGCCCAGGTCGATGCGGCCGGGCGCGATCGCCTCCAGCACGCGGAACTGTTCGGCCACCTTCAGCGCCGAATAATGCGGCAACATCACCCCGGCGCTGCCGACGCGGATGCGCCGCGTGGTGGCGGCGATGGCGCTGATCAGGATCTCCGGCGCGCTGCCGGCGTGGGCGGCAGAGGTGTGGTGCTCCGCCAGCCAATAGCGGTGGTAGCCCCATGCATCGGCCTGCCGCGCCAGGGCCAGCGTCTCCCTGATCGCGTCATCGGGCCCGCGGCCGGTAACGACGGAGGACTGGTCGAGGATGGAAAGGGACAGGGCCATTGAAACAATATGGCACGGACGGCGGCGCAATCCAGCTTGTGCCCATTCAGGCGCCTTTGGGGATGTCGAACTACCCCCGGTCCGGTCCTGAAGCTTTGCGTTCGAAGCAGACGGCGCGGGCTTACCGGCCACCCGCGGTCTCTGAAATGACCGGCGCCGACAGCGCAGGCGCATGCCCCTCCCCGCCCGCGAAGTTCAGCAGCGCCAGCCTGACCACGCCATCGCTGAGAACGATGGCCGAGCCGGTGCGGATGGTCTTCCGGCCGACCTGGACTCCGGTGCAGAAACGCGGCGCGGTCAGCACGCCGCGCCGCGTCAGTCCTCCTGCCTGGGCGGCCCGGCCAGCACGCCGCCATCGATCACGATGGTCTGTCCGGTCATGAATCCGGCCGCACGACTGGCCAGGAACACCGCGGCCCCGGCGATCTCATCCGGCTCGCCGATGCGCTGCAGGGGGCTGTCGCGGGTGCGGCGCTTGAGGTTGGCCGGGTCCTCCCACAGCGCGCGGGCGAAGTCGGTACGCACTAGGCCCGGTGCGATGGCGTTCACCCGCACGCCCGATGGACCCCATTCCACTGCCAGCGCGCGGGCCAGCTGCATGTCGGCCGCTTTCGACACGCCATAGATGCCCAGCATGGGCGAGCCACGGAAGCCGCCGATGGACGAGATGAAGATGACCGACCCCTCGCCCCGTTCGGCCATCGCCGGCGCCACCATCTGGCTCAGCCACAGGTTGGAGCGGACGTTGCCGTTCATGATCCGGTCGTAGGCATCGTCGGGGATTGCCTGGCTTGGCCCGAAATAGGGGTTGAGCGCCGCGTTGCAGACCAGCACGTCGATCTGCCCCCAGGCAGCGATGGTGGCGTCGACCAGTCCTTGCAATTCCTCCTTGCGGGAAATGCTGGCGGCATGCGCCATGGCCGTGCCCCCCGCCGCCACGATCTCGTCCACCACCACCTGGCAGGCATCCAGCTTGCGCGACGACACAACGACTTTGGCGCCATGCTGCGCCAGGCGCAGGCAGATGGCGCGGCCAATGCCGCGGCTGCCGCCCGTCACCACCGCTACACGGCCAGTGAGGTCGAAGAGATTGTCCATGCCGCGCTCCCGTTTCGTGGGAGGCTAGCGCTGTTGCGGGCCTGCCAGAAGGGGGCTCAGGCGGGCACCGCGCATAGCCGCGTCATGGCCCCGTCCACCGCCGCCTCCTGGCCCCGGTTGAACAGGAGGCCCATCACGCCGCCCTCACAGCGAACAATGCGCGCGCCCAGGGCAGCGGTGCCGGGCAGGGCGATGGTGACCGGGGAGCCTGAGGGCGCCTGGCCGTCGAAACGCAACCCCACGCCGGCGGCCGAGATGTCGGTCAGCGGCAGCACCAGCTCACGCCCCGCCAGCACGACCGTGGCGTGGCCGGCCTCCACCCGGCGCCGCTCGTAGCTGCGGCGGTCCTTCGCTTCGTCGCGCAAATTGTGCAGGAAGCTCTCCACTTCCGCCCGCAATGTCGCCGCCTGGTCGCCGATGCCCGCGGCCGCGGTCTCGACCCCGCCGCTCACTTCGCCCGCTTCCTCAGCAAGGCGCAGCACCGCGCCCATCGCCTGGGTAACGCCGCCGGTGCTGCCGGCCACGCCGTGCAGCCGCTGGGTGATCTCGCGCGTGCTGGCGCCCTGTTCCTCGACCGCGGCGGCGATGGCTGTCGCCACCTCGTCGATGCGGGCGATGGTGCGGCTGATGCCACCCATGGCCGAAGCGGCTTCATCGGCGGCCATGCGCATCGCGGCGATCTGGGTGGCCACGTCCTCGGTCGCCCGCGCTGTCTGCGCGGCCAGCTGCTTCACTTCACTGGCCACCACGGCAAAGCCCTTGCCGGCCTCCCCGGCACGCGCCGCCTCAATGGTGGCGTTCAGCGCCAGCAGGTTCGTCCCTGCGGCCACATCGGAGATGACGCCGAGGATGTCGCCGATGCGATCGGCGCTGCCGGTCACCGCCCGCATCCGACCATCGGGCGCACCGGCTTCGCGCACCGCTTCCGCCGCCACTTTGGCGGGGTACGCCACCTGGCCGGGGGGTTTGCCCCCGCTGGCCCACATCTGCTCGGCGCGGGCGGGT
>JACMRO010000155.1 GCA_014376425.1 Rubritepida sp. | reverse complement strand
CTGCGCCACGGTCAGATGCGGGTAGAGCGCGTAGCTTTGGAACACCATCGCCACGTCGCGGGCGCCCGGATGCGCGCGCGTCACATCGCGGTTACCGATCCGCACCTCGCCGGCATCGGGCACCTCGATGCCGGCGACGGTGCGCATCAGCGTGGTCTTGCCGCAGCCCGAGGGCCCGACCAGCGCCACGAATTCACCAGGCGGCACGTCGAGCGACACGTCGCCCAGCACGCGCGTCGCACCGAAGCTCTTGCCGACCCCGGTCAATGACAATCCCTGCGGCAAACCTGGGCACCCCTTGCGGCGCCGGGGTTAGGCCGGGCGAGTGGCGTCGGCGTGACAGCAGGATGAAGCTTCGATGACGGGACGGGCAGGTTCGCCTCCGCCGCGGCTTCGGGCTAGGTTCCGCCGGTTTTTGGAGAGTCTTGTTGCAATCAGCCGTTTCCCTGGCCGCCGGCAGTGTCATCGTCGCCGTCACCGTGCTGGCGCTGAAATTTGTCGCCTGGTGGCTGACAGGCAGTGTGGCGCTGTTCGCCGATGCGCTCGAATCGGTCGTGAACGTGGCCGCGGCGCTTGCGGCCCTGGCGGCGGTGCGCGTCTCCGCCCGCCCGGCCGACGCCAACCACCCCTATGGCCACCACAAGGCGGAGTATTTTTCGGCCGTGCTGGAGGGCGCGCTGATCCTGGTCGCCGCCTTCGTGATCCTGCATGAATGCTGGGCGGCGTGGGACAACCCGCGCCCCGTGCAGCTGGGCGCCGCCGCGCTGCTGGTGGCCGGGCTGGCGACGGCGATCAACGCCGCCTGGTGCTGGCAGCTGTTCCGGCGCGGCCGTGTCCTGCGCTCGCCGGCGCTGCTGGCCGATGCGCGGCACCTGCTGTCGGATGTGGTGACCAGCGGCGGCGTGCTGCTGGGCATCACCCTGGCGCAGCTGACCGGGCTGGCCTGGCTCGATCCCGCTCTGGCGGCGCTGACGGCGGCAAACATCCTCTACAGTGGGGCAGGGCTGATGCGGGAGAGCTTTGCCGGGCTGATGGATGAGGCGCCGGCGCCCGCGGTGCTGGCCCGCATGCGCGCCCTGGTGGCCGAGCATGGCGAGGGCGCCATCGAAGCGCATGACCTGCGCATGCGTCAGGCGGGCCGGCGCAGCTTCATCGAATTCCACCTCGTGGTCCCCGCCGCGATGACGGTGGCCGACGCGCACGACATCTGCGACCGCATCGAGGCGGCGCTGCGCGAGGCGGTGGGCGAGGCGGTCATCACCATCCATGTCGAGCCGGAGGGCAAGGCGAAGCACAGCGGGGTGCTGGTGCTGTGATGGCAGCGGAGCGGCGGGCGGATGGCACGCCGCTGGTCGGCGTGGCGCTGTCGGTGCTGGTGCATGGCGCGGTGCTTGCGGGGCTGGTGTGGTGGGGGATGCGGGAGGTGCCCCCGGTGGAGCCCGCCAGGGAAGGGCTGGAGCTGATCTGGGACCAGCGGCCCGAGGCGGCGCGGGCGGCCGAAGGCCCGCCGCCGCCCGGCGCCCCGCCCGATGTGCCGGCGCCTGAAGGTCCGGCCGTGCCGCCGG
>JACMRO010000154.1 GCA_014376425.1 Rubritepida sp. | reverse complement strand
GCGGCAGGCGCTGCGACGCGCCTGGAGCCTCGATCCGGGCATCCGGGATTATGCGGGGCCGGCTGACTATGCCTGGGACTTCAACGCGGTGGATGGTGTGCCGGGCTTTTCGCTGACGCTGGGTGGCGATGTGCGCAAGCTGTTGGCCCAGGCCATCGGCCAGTTGCTGCCGGAGGCGGAAGCGGAGGCCGCACCGCCCAGCTTCCTACCTCCCGGCACCATCCCGGCGCCCATTCCGCCTATCGCGGCGGATCCGGCGCCGCAGGATTCGGTGCGATTGGCGGTGGAGGCTACGCCCGTGTTGACCCTGCCACCCGGGCCAGAGCTGCTTGCAGAGGTGGCACTTCCCACGCGCCGGCATGGCAGCGCCACTCCGGCGTGAACAACGTTGAGTGATGCGATCGTTCTTTTAAGTCACATTGACGACAGTTAAGATTTCATGCACTTAACGTAGGCATGTCGGCCAGAAAAAGCGCATCGGCAGAAGCGGTGGAGCCAGCTGGAGGCATCGGAGCCTTTCAGCAGCGCCTTGGCATGTCCCGCCGCACCGCTTTCCTGTGGAAACAACATGGCGTACCCGCCGAACGCGCCCCTCCGACAGAGAGGGCAACCGGCATTTCCCGCGCCCGCCTGCGCCTCAATCCATGGCCTGACAGTATAATGCCCGCCAACACCCAGCACCCCGCGCCCGATGCACTGACGCAGAACCGAGCCGGGGCCTTTGCCTTGCTCGGCGCCTTGCTGGCAGCAGCACCCGACGCCGGGCTACTGCGCGCCGTGGCGGCGCTGCCTGCGGGCGAGACTCCGCTTGGGCAGTCCCTGGCCGCCCTGGCTGGCGCTGCGGCGGTGGATCCCGCGATCCTCGAGCGTGAATTCCACGACCTTTTCATCGGTGTCGGCCGCGGCGAAATCCTGCCCTATGCCAGCTGGTACCTGACCGGCTTCCTGCACGAACGGCCACTAGCCGACTTGCGCTCCAGCCTCATCGCGCTCGGCCTGCAACGCGCCCCTGGCGTTGCCGAGCCTGAGGACCACATCGCATTTCTGTGCGAGACAATGGCGGCATTGCTGCGGGGAGACATCGCGCCGACGGGTGACGGATTTGGTGCAGCAGGATTCCTGGCTCGGCATCTGCAGCCCTGGGCCGGGCGGCTATTCGCTGACCTGGTGGCCAACCCGGGTTCGGCCTTCTACCGCGCGGTGGGCGGCTTCGGCCGCGCAGTGCTCGACATTGAAATCCTGGCAGCGGAACTGCCCGAATGAAATCTTCAGCCAAGCCGCCAGAATTAGGGAGACTTCCATGACCGACGCGACCAACCCCGAAGGCCAGCGCCGTGGCTTCCTGCGCACGTTGGGCCTGGGCACCGCGGCCGCCGCGGCCGCCGCCTCACCCGTGCTGGCGCAGCGCGCCGATGCCGTCCCCGCGCGCGATGCGCGTAAGGAGAATGAGGCTGGCCGATTGGCCGCCCGCTACCAGCCGGATAGCGCGCACGTGCAGGCCTTCTATCGCACAAACCGTTACTGAGGGGCCGCACCAATGTTGATCAAGCGCAGCGACGGCCGGGCAGCAAAGCAGCGGCTGGCGTCGGCCTATCAGGGCCTTTCCTCGGGCGGGTTGGACCGTCGGCTGTTTCTGAAACAGGCCGGCATGGCCGGGGCCGGGTTGGCGGCGATGTCGGCGCTGGCGCCACGCATGGCGCAGGCTACCGGTGCCGCCACCGGGGTGCTCAACCACGCGATGCCGGTGACGCGGATCAAGAATGTCTGCACCCACTGCTCGGTCGGCTGCACCGTCACCGCCGAGGTGCAGAACGGCGTCTGGGTCGGCCAGGAACCGACCTGGGAATCGCCGATCAATCGCGGCACGCATTGCGCCAAGGGCGCCGCGGTGCGCGAGCTGGCGCATGGCGACCGGCGCATCAAGTTCCCGATGAAGCTGGTGGGCGGCCAGTGGCAGCGCATCACCTGGGACGTGGCGATGGCCGAGATCGCCGAGAAGCTGATGCAGGTGCGCCAGGCCTCCGGCCCCGACAGCGTCTTCTGGCTTGGTAGCGCCAAGTTCAGCAATGAGGGCGCCTATCTCTATCGCAAGCTCGCCGCGATGTGGGGGACGAACAACGTCGATCACCAGGCCCGCATCTGCCATTCCACAACGGTCGCCGGTGTTGCCAACACCTGGGGCTATGGCGCGATGACCAACAGCTACAACGACATCCGCAATTCCAAGACCATGGTCATCATGGGCGGCAACCCGGCCGAAGCGCATCCGGTGTCGTTGCAACACATCTTGGCCGGCAAGGAGCAGAACCGCGCCAACCTGATCGTTATCGACCCGCGCTACACCCGCACCGCGGCGCATGCGACAGACTTCGTGCGGATCAGACCCGGCACCGATATCCCGCTGGTCTGGGGCATGCTGTGGCACATCTTCGCCAACAACTGGGAAGATAAGGAATTCATCCGGCAGCGGGTTTACGGCATGGAGCAGATCCGCGCCGAGGTCGCAAAGTGGAACCCCGCCGAGGTCGAACGTGTCACCGGCGTACCCGAAGCGCAGTTGAAGGATGTGGCGCAGAAATTCGCCACCCAGAAGCCGTCGACGTTGATCTGGTGCATGGGCATCACGCAGAAGACGGTCGGCACCGCCAATGTCCGGGCGCTGTCCATCCTGCTGCTGGCCACCGGCAATGTCGGCGTCGAGGGCACCGGCGCCAACATCTTCCGCGGCCATTGCAACGTGCAGGGCGCCACCGATTTCGGCCTCGATGCGACCACCTTGCCGGCCTATTACGGCCTGGACGACGCTGCGTGGCGGCATTGGTGCCGGGTGTGGGACGTGTCCTATGAAAGCATGGTCGCGCGTTTCGATAGCACCGCCATGATGACCACGCCGGGTATTCCCACGACGCGGTATTTCGATGCGGTGACGCTGCCGAAATCCGAGGTGCAGCAACGCGATAACCTCAAGGCCATGATGGTCTTCGGCCACGGCGCCAACACCGTCACCCGCATGCCCGAGGCGGTGAAAGGTCTGGAGGCGCTGGACCTGCTGGTGGTGGCCGACCCGCACCCGACCACTTTCGCCGTGCTGGCGAACCGGCGCGAAGGCACCTACCTGCTGCCGATCTGCACCCAGTTCGAGACCAGCGGCAGCCGCACCTGCTCGAACCGCTCCATTCAATGGGGTGCCAAGGTGGTGGAGCCGATCTTCGAAAGCCGGTCCGACTACCGCGCAATGTTCGACCTCTGCCGCGCCATGGACCGCGCCGCCGAGCGCCGAAACATGACCGTCCGCTTCAGCGAGCCGATGTTCAAGCGGATGCAGATCGCCAATGGTGAACCGACGCCCGAGAGCATCCTGCGCGAGATCAACCGCGGCAGCCTGAGCACCGGCTATTCCGGCGCCAGCCCGGAGCGGCTGAAGTTGCACATGCAGCACCAGGACAAGTTCGACCTGGTGACCCTGAAGGCCACGCCCGATGCACCGGCCGAGATCGCCGGCGACTTCTACGGCCTGCCCTGGCCCTGCTGGGGGACGCCGGAAATGCGCCACCCCGGCACCCACATCCTCTACAACACCAACCTGCACGTGAAGGAAGGCGGCGGCACTTTCCGCGCCCGGTTCGGCGTGGAACGGGAGGGCAAGACGCTGCTGGCGGAGGGGTCCTACTCAAAGGGCTCCGAAATCCAGGACGGCTATCCGGAATTCACCGTGGCCGTGCTGCGGCGGCTGGGCTGGTTCGACGAATTGACGGCAGCCGAGAAGGCGTCGATCGCAGCCATGGGCGGCGCCGCGTCCTGGTCCACCGACCTTTCCTGCGGCATCATCCGCGTGGCGATGGAGCATGGCTGCCTGCCCTACGGCAACGCCAAGGCGCGCGCGGTGGCCTGGAATCTGCCCGACCCGGTGCCAGTGCATCGCGAGCCGATCTACACGGCGCGCACCGACCTGATCGAGAAATACCCGACCCTGCCGGACCGGCGCGGCTTCCGCCTGCCACATCTGGGCGTCTCGGTGCAGAACCGCTCGCGCGAGCTGGTGCGCGACTTCCCGATGATCCTGACCTCCGGCCGCCTGGTCGAATACGAAGGCGGCGGCGAGGAGACGCGTTCGAACAAGTGGCTGGCCGAGCTGCAGCAGGACATGTTCGTCGAGATCAACCCGCGCGACGCCACCGCCCGCAACATTCGCGATGGCCAGTGGGTCTGGGTACGGGGGCCTGAAAACCAGAGCAAAGTCCGGGTCAAGGCAATGGTGACGGAGCGCGTCGGCCAGGGCGTGGCCTTCATGCCCTTCCACTTCGCCGGCTGGTTCCAGGGCGTCGACCAACGCTCCAAATACCCGGCGGGCACGGACCCGATCGTGCTGGGCGAATCGGTCAATGCCATCACCAGCTATGGCTACGACCCGGTCACCTTCATGCAGGAGACCAAGGTTGGTCTCTGCCAGATCGCAGCCGCTTAAGGAGCCGAACAAATGGCCCGAATGAAATTCCTTTGCGACGCCGACCGCTGCATCGAATGCAACGCCTGCGTCACCGCCTGCAAGAACGAGCACGAGGTGCCCTGGGGCATCAACCGTCGCCGCGTCGTGACCATCAATGATGGCAAGCCCGGCGAGCGCTCGATCTCGATGGCCTGCATGCATTGCACCGACGCACCGTGCGCCGCAGTGTGTCCTGTCTCGTGCTTCTACACCACGGCGGATGCGGTCGTGCTGCACGACAAGGATCTGTGCATCGGCTGCGGCTACTGCTTCTACGCCTGCCCGTTCGGCGCGCCGCAATACCCGCGCGTCGGCAATTTCGGCGGCCGTGGCAAGATGGACAAATGCACCTACTGCGCCGGCGGCCCGCAGGCAGACAACACGCTGGTCGAATACACCCAGTACGGATCGAACCGCCTGGCAGAGGGCAAGCTGCCGCTCTGCGCCGAGATGTGCTCGACCAAGGCGTTGCTGGCCGGCGATGGCGAAATGATCGCCACGATATATCGTGAGCGCGTTTCCAAGCGTGGCTACGGCTCGGGCGCCTGGGGCTGGCGCACGGCGTACCGCGAGGGAGTTGGCGCGTGATCCGGCAGCT
>JACMRO010000153.1 GCA_014376425.1 Rubritepida sp. | reverse complement strand
CTTGACTGCCACGCTCCCCAGAATGATTCGGCTGACGCCCGCCTCCAGCCAGGCTTCGGCAGTGGCCAGGGTACGGATGCCACCACCCAGCTGAATGGGAACGGTGGTTGCCGCAATGATGGACTTTACAGCTCCGGCGTTGGCGGGGTTCCCCGCGAAGGCGCCGTCCAGGTCAACGACATGCAGCCACGTGAAGCCCAGCGCGGCGAAGATTTTCGCCTGGTCCGCTGGCTGCCGGGCGTAGACGGTCGCCTCGGTCATGACCCCGCGCTTCAGGCGGACAACCTCGCCCGCCTTGAGGTCGATGGCTGGGTAGAGAGTGAACATCAATCCCCCTTTCGCCGCGGGGATTCAATCACGCGAAGGAAAAAATGGCCCTGAACGGTCCGCCCCTTCACACGCGCATAGGCCGGGTGCGTGCCCCACCTTGTGTATCCCAGCGCCTCGAAGATCTGGATGGCGGCCAACTGCGTTTCGCGCACATCTAGGTTGAGCACGCGATGACCAAGGGCGGCGGCGCGGTCCTCCACGAAGCGGACCAGAGAGCGTGCCAGGCCGAAGCCCCGCGCGTAGGGTGCCACATAAGCATGGGTCAGCTGCGCCCCGATGGCCTGCGCCTCGTTGTTGCGGGGCGGCCGCACCAGCTGAGCGCTGCCGACGACCCGGCCATTCAGCTTGGCCAGGAAAAGCTCGCGCTCGGGCACCAGCAGGACACCCCTGAAATGCCGCATCAAGATGTCCTGGCCCTGTGGCTCGAGCCAGCCGAACCCACCGCCCTCGATGATGGCGGCATTGGTGGCCTCGCAGAGTTCCATGAGCTCTGTCTCGGTTATGCGCTCGCAACGCTCGACCGATATGACCGGGGGTCTGTGGTCGGCGGGCTCTGTCACGGTGTCCAGGCAAGAAAATTACGGAGGATGGACAGCCCCGTCATCCCGCTCTTCTCGACATGGAATTGCGTCCCCACCAGGTTTCCGCGCCCGATCATGGCGGTCACCTCACCCCCATAAACTGCAGTGGCCAGAATATCCGCAGGGTTACCCCCACGCCAGGCAAAGGAATGCACGAAGTAGCCGTAGGGCTCATCGGGCAGGCGGGCCAGCAGCGGGTGGCGGGCATTCGGGCGCAATCTGTTCCATCCCATCTGGGGCAGGGGCAAAGGCGCGCCCCACTCGTCCCGGGGGTCCATCGGCGCTATTTCGCCGGGGAGCCAGGCCAGGCCGTCGACAGGCCCATGCTCCAATCCACGCTCGGCCAAAAGCTGCATGCCGACGCAGATGCCGAGCAAAGGGCGGGCGCGGCGCAGACCGACCTCGGCCAACGCCTCGGTCATGCCTGTAAGGGCGGCCAGTCCTGCGCGGCAGGCGGCAAAAGCGCCTTGCCCGGGAAGGACGACCCGGTCGGCCAGGCGCACCTGCTCTGCATCCCGCGTGATGCGGATTTCGGGCGCCAGGCCAGCCAACTCCCCAGCCCGGGTCAGGGCGCGGGCGACCGAGTTCAGGTTGCCTGAACCGGAATCGACCACCGCCACGATCATGCGCGGGGCAGACCCTGCTGGGCTTGGCCGTCGCGCCAACGCATTTCGGCCTGTTCGCCATCAGGCCCCACGACCACGTCATCGAGCCGCCAACCGCTCCAGCGGAGCATGGCGCGCCGCGCATCATGCCCACAAAGTCCGGAGAGGAGCGCAACACCGGGCCAAGCCTGCCAAGGCAGGACAGCCAACGCGGCGAGCGCGAGCAGGGCGAAAGGCCAGGCGCCGTGACGCAGCAGCCACAAAGGCCCCAGCAGCAGCGCCCGGACCGAAAAGCCCTCCGGAATGAATCGGGTCGGGGCCGCCCGGCCGGGTGGCGGGACATGCACGGTGAAGACGTGCATCACGCCTCCAGCACACCTTTGGTCGACGGCACTGTGTCAGGCATCCGGCCATCCAGTTGGACTGCTTCCCGCAACGCCCGCGCTGCGGCCTTGAAGCACGCCTCCGCGATGTGGTGCGCGTTGTGGCCATGCCGCAGCACCATGTGCAGCGCCAAGCCAGCATTCATCGCGAAGGCGCGAAAGAACTCCTCGAAAAGCTCGGTATCCATCTCGCCGAGCCTGCTGTGCGGGAATGTGACCTGCCAGACGAGGAAGGGCCGCCCGGACAGATCGATGGCAGCCTCGGCCAGAGCCTCATCCATCGGCACGACCGCATGCCCGTAACGCTGGATCCCTCGCTTTTCGCTCAGCGCCTGCCGAAGCGCCTGGCCGAGGACGATCCCGCAATCCTCCGTCGTATGATGGGCGTCGACCTGCAAGTCGCCCTCTGCGCGCAGCTTGATGTCGATGAGGGAGTGCCGGGCCAGCGCGTGCAACATATGGTCCAGAAAACCGATGCCCGTTGCGATCTCGGCCCGCCCCGAACCATCCAGGTCAATCGCGACATCGATGCGGGTCTCGACCGTGTTCCGCGTCACCTCGGCTCGGCGGGGAAAAGCAGCTTGCATGCTCGCGTAATAGGCCCAAAGGAAGGGGCTTGGCCAGCACGGCACGGGTTGGCGCTATGGCGATAAGCCCGTGCCAATACCTCGCCCCCCGGTAGCCACGCCAGGACAGCGTGACTACCGCCGCACTCACAGCTATGCATGGATCGTCCAACTGCCAGAGCTCGATGCCCTCACCCCTCAGCTTCCAGGACATGATCCTGACCTTGCATCGCTATTGGTCCGCGCAGGGCTGCCTGATTCTGCAGCCATACGACATGGAAATGGGGGCAGGCACATTCCATCCCGCGACCACGCTGCGCGCGTTGGGGGCGGCGCCATGGAAAGCGGCCTACGTCCAGCCTTCCAGGCGCCCTTCCGATGGCCGGTATGGCGAGAACCCCAATCGGTTGCAGCACTACTATCAGTACCAGGTGATCCTGAAGCCGAGCCCGCAGGACGCACAGGCTCTGCTGCTTGGAAGCTACCGTGAGTTGGGTCTCGATCCCGCGTTGCACGACATCCGTTTCGTCGAGGATGACTGGGAAAGCCCCACGCTTGGGGCATGGGGGCTTGGCTGGGAAGTCTGGTGCGATGGCATGGAGGTTACCCAGTTCACCTACTTTCAGCAGGTGGGTGGCATCGCTTGCGAAGTGCCCAGCTGCGAACTCACTTACGGCCTGGAACGCCTGGCGATGTACATCCAGGGCGTGGAGAATGTGTACGATCTGCGGTTCAACGATGCTGGCGTCACCTATGGCGATGTCTTTTTACGTGCCGAGCGCGAGTTCAGCGCGCATAACTTTGAGTTCGCCGATGTGGATGTTTTGACGCGGCAATTCGAGGATGCGGAACGAGAATGCCTGGCGTTGGTGGGGCGAAGACTGGCGCTTCCTGCCTATGACCATTGCATCAAGGCCAGTCACCGCTTCAATCTCCTCGACGCCCGGGGCGCCATCTCCGTGGCCGAGCGGGAAGCCTATATCCGGCGCGTTCGCGTCCTCGCCAAAGCCTGTTGCGAATCCTGGCTCGATCAGGCGGCCTGATATGAAGCCGGCGACCGGACCAGTGACGAGGCTTACGTCTGAGCACCTGAATTCTCACAGCGATCGTTCGCTCAGGCCGTGGTCGGACACTGATGGCAGCCCGGCCCCCCATCTCATCAAGAAAGTGGTCTAGTGCCGGAATTACTGCTGGAACTGCTGACGGAAGAAATCCCGGCCCGCATGCAGGGGCGAGCTGCGGACGATCTCTGCAGGATGGTCGGCGCCGCCCTGCATGCCATCGCGGCCGGGCACCCGCGCGGATTTGCAGGCCCGCGGCGTATCGGCCTGGTTGCGGAAGTTGCCGCACAGGCGGAAGTGGCGGCCAGGGAGGAACGCGGCCCACGCATCTCGGCACCCGCGGCCGCTCTGCAGGGCTTCCTGAAGAAGCACGGTTGTACGGCCGATGAGCTTGTGCAGGAGGGCGATTTTTGGGTGCTCGCCCGGCCCGGAAGCAGCGTGGAGGCAAGCGCTTTAGTGGCACAAGCGCTACCAGCAATGTTGTGGAGCTTTCCATGGCCTAAAAGCATGCGCTGGGGTGTTTCCGCCTTCCCCTGGATCAGGCCGCTGAAGCGAATCCTGTGCCAGCTGGATGGCGTCGTCGTGCCCTTTTCGCTGGCGCGGGGGGAGGATGCGGCGCACGGGCTGGTCAGCAGCGATGTCACCGAGGGGCATCGTGTCCACGCTCCGGCCGCCGTCCAAGTTCATGGATATGTGGATTACGTGCAGAGGTTGCGGTCACAGAACGTCATTGTCGAGGCACCCGAACGGGCCTCGATTATCCGTGAGGAAGTGGCCAACCTGGCCGCCTCGGCTGGGTTGGAGGTGGTTCCAGACGAGGCCCTGGTGAACGAAGTCGCGGGCCTGGTCGAATGGCCGGTTCCCCTACTCGGCCGCATCGACGATTCTTTCATGGACTTGCCGTCGGAAGTCATGCGCACCTCGATGCGGGTCAACCAACGTTACTTTGCCTTGCGCCACCCGGGAGGCGGCGCCGCGGCCCGCTTTGCCGTGGTCGCGAACATCGCGGCCAGCGATGGCGGCGCGACCTTGGTGGCGGGGAATGAGCGGGTGCTGCGCGCCCGCCTTGCGGATGCGCGGTTCTTCTGGGACCAGGATTTGCGCTTTCCGCTTGAGGAAATGGTGCCTCGGCTGGAAAAAGTGACCTTCCACGCGAAGTTGGGCACGCAGGGCCAGCGGGTTCGCCGCCTCGCGCACCTGGCGCAGTCGCTGGCGAGCAAGGTGGGTGCGGATATCGAGCAAGCCGGGCGCGCCGCCCTGCTGTGCAAGGCCGACCTTGCCAGCGGCATGGTGGGCGAGTTTCCCGAGCTGCAGGGAATTATGGGCGGCTATTACGCGAGGGCCGGTGGCGAGCATCCCGCAATCGCGCAAGCCATTGCCTCACACTACAAGCCGCTTGGCCCTGACGATTCACTGCCGCTCGATCCAGTGTCGGTCGTCGTGGCTCTGGCCGACAAGCTGGATCAACTGCTGGGCTTTTTTATCGTCGGAGAGCGACCAACCGGAAGCGGTGATCCTTTCGCGCTCCGGCGGGCCGGGCTTGGCGTCATTCGCCTCATTCGGGAAAACGATCTCCGCCTCTCATTGGCTGAGGTGTTGCAGGAACACGTGACGATCGTGCTCGAATCCGTCATCCCCGGCGTGACGGAGGCATTGGAGGCCAGCACGCGTCAAGCCGCGCCAGCGGTGGCGCAGCACGGGCAGGCACCGGCCGGCATGTCGCCCGTCGTGCGCGACCTGGTGGCGTTCATCCTGGAACGGCTCCGTGTCCAGCTGCGTGGCGAGGGGGGGCGCAGCGACATCGTAGCGGCTGCGATGGGTCGCGATGACGACATCGGACGGGTCATTGCCCGATCCGAAGCATTGCGCGGGCTTCTGGACTCTGAAACCGGCCAGGCCCTGCTGGCAGCCCACAAACGCGTGCAGAACATTCTGCGCATCGAGGACAAGAAGGACGGGCCGCACCAGGGCCCGGTCGATCCGGATGGTCTCGTGGCGGAAGAATCCGCGTTGCTCGATGTCCTGAACCGGATTGAGCCGATGGTGAACAGCAGTCTGCTGGCAGAAGACTTCGACGGGGCCACCGCCGCCCTTGCCACCTTGCGAGCACCGGTTGACGCATTTTTCGATCAGGTCCGCGTCAATGATGCAGACCCTGCAACTCGGGGGAACCGCCTCCGCTTACTCTCCCGCCTCAAATCAGCCATGGAAACCATGGCAGACCTTTCGAAAATCGATGCCTGAAGGACCAACCGCATGACGCAATGGGTGTACAGCTTCGGCGCCGGCCACAATGAAGGTAGCGCCGGCATGCGCAACCTTCTCGGCGGGAAGGGTGCCAACCTGGCTGAGATGGCCAGCATTGGCCTGCCGGTGCCGCCTGGCTTCACCATTACGACAGAGGTCTGCACTGCCTACTACAAGGATAATGAGAACTACCCCGCCGATTTGAGAGCGCAGGTTGAGGCAGCACTTGGCCGGGTCGAGGAGGCGGTCGGCCTGACCTTTGGCGATCCGCACAAGCCACTGCTGGTTTCCGTCCGGTCCGGTGCACGGGTCTCGATGCCGGGCATGATGGACACCGTGCTCAATCTTGGCCTTAACGACATCACGGTCGAAGGGCTGGCAGCAGCCAGCGGGGACTCGCGCTTTGCCTGGGACAGCTTCCGTCGCTTTATCCAGATGTTCGGCTCGGTGGTGCTGGATGTGGACCATCACCGCTTCGAGGAGATCATTGAGTCGGCCAAGCTGGATCGCGGCGTGGCCGAAGACACCGAGTTGACGGCCGATGACTGGAAGGGCGTGGTCCAGGGCTACAAGGCGATGGTTGGCGAGGTAACCGGCCACCCGTTCCCACAGGACCCGCACGAACAGCTTTGGCGCGCCATCGGCGCCGTGTTCGGCAGCTGGATGAATGCGCGTGCGAACACCTATCGGCGCCTGCACGATATCCCCGCCGACTGGGGCACGGCGGTGAACGTCCAGGCCATGGTATTCGGCAATATGGGCCATGATTGCGCGACCGGCGTCTGCTTCACCCGCGACCCGAGCACCGGCGAGAACATCTTCTACGGCGAGTATCTGATCAACGCGCAGGGCGAGGATGTCGTCGCCGGCATTCGTACGCCGCAGCCCATGGCGGCGGCAAAATCCAAGCCGGGCGAGCAGCCCATGGAGCACACCATGCCGGCCGCCTATGCCGAGCTGGTACGGGTCCGCGAAACGCTTGAGCGGCACTACACCGATATGCAGGACATCGAATTTACCGTTCAGCAGAACAGGCTTTACATGCTGCAGACCCGCAGCGGAAAGCGCACCGCGGCCGCCAGCCTCAAGATCGCCGTGGATATGGCCGATGAAGGGCTGATCAGCCAGATCGAGGCGGTGAAGCGTGTCAATCCTTCCAGCCTCGACCAGCTGCTGCACCCGACGCTCGACCCCAAGGCGACGCGCCGTCTGCTCGGCCGCGGCCTGCCTGCCAGCCCGGGCGCTGCCTGCGGTGTGGTCGTGTTTTCGCCCGACGAGGCGGAAATCCGCGGCGGCAAAGGCGAGAGCGTGATCCTCGTCCGCATCGAAACCAGCCCCGAGGACATTCACGGGATGCACGCCGCCAAGGGCATCCTGACGACCCGCGGCGGCATGACGTCGCATGCCGCGGTGGTCGCCCGCGGCATGGGCCGGCCTTGCGTCGCCGGCGCAGGCGGCATCATGGTGGATTACGCCGCGCAGGCACTGTCTGCCGGCGGCCACATCATTCGCGCTGGCGAGACCATCACCCTGGATGGCGCCACGGGCGAAATCTTCATCGGCACGGTGGCGATGATCGAACCCCAGCTCTCCGGCGATTTCGCCAAGCTGATGGAATGGGCTGACCGGGTCCGCCGGATGAAGGTCCGGGCCAATGCCGAGACGCCGTTGGACGCTGACACGGCGCGGAAGTTCGGCGCCGAAGGCATCGGCCTATGCCGGACCGAGCACATGTTCTTCGACCCAACCCGGATCAATGCGGTCCGTCAAATGATCATGGCCGAGACAGAGGCTGGACGGCGCGACGCCCTGGCCCGGCTCCTGCCGTTTCAGCGCGATGATTTTGCCGAGTTGTTCCGCATTATGGCCGGGCTGCCGGTGACGATTCGGTTGCTCGACCCGCCGCTGCACGAGTTTCTGCCGCATAGCGACGCTGAGATCGCGGAAGTCGCGGCGTCGCTTGGAATGGAGCCCGCGACCATGCATCGGCGGCTCGAGGAGCTTTCTGAGGCAAACCCCATGCTGGGGCACCGCGGCTGCCGCCTGGGTATCTCCTATCCTGAGATCTACCAGATGCAGGCTCGTGCGATCTTCGAGGCGGCGGCCATCGTGGCCAAAGAGAAAGGCCAAGCGCCGGTGCCGGAGATCATGATCCCGCTGGTTGCCACGCGGCGTGAGCTCGACATCACCCGGGCCCAGGTCGATGCGGTGGCGGCAGAGGTGTTCGCCGAAACCGGCGCGTCGCTCGAATATCTTGTCGGCACGATGATCGAGCTGCCGCGCGCCGCACTGACGGCCGACAGCATCGCCGGCGCCGCCGATTTCTTCAGCTTCGGCACCAACGACCTGACCCAGACCACCTTCGGCTTCTCGCGCGACGATGTGGGCAAGTTCCTGCCCGATTATGTCGAACAGGGCATCCTGCCAAAGGACCCGTTCGTCTCCATCGATGTCGATGGCGTCGGCGCCCTCGTCCGCATCGGCTGCGAGAAGGGCCGGTCAGTGAAAAGCGACCTGAAACTGGGCATCTGCGGCGAACATGGCGGGGACCCGGCGTCCATTGCCTTCTGCGAGTCGGTCGGACTGGATTACGTCAGCTGCTCGCCCTACCGGGTGCCGGTGGCGCGCCTGGCCGCGGCGCAGGCGGCCCTGAACAGCAGCGGCGACCGCACGGCCTGAGTCAACGCGCGGGCGGGCCGGCCTTGAGTCCGGCCGCCGCGACCAGGCCAAGGATGCAAAGGCCGGCCATGATGAGAAATGCCTTCCCATTCAATGCGGCGTAGAGCGGGCCCGCAAGCAGCATCATCAGGCCGGAGGCGAGACCCACGCCCAGGGCGGAATGCACGCTCTGCGCGTGTGGACCCAGGGCCGCGGGCATGTTGGCCATGCTGCGGATGGCTGCCAGGTGCATCGCGCCGAAGGTGGCCGCGTGCAGGGTCTGCACCACGAACAGGGTGGGTACATCGATCGTCCAGCCCATGATCGACCAGCGCAGGATGCCCGCTGCGGCGGCAAGCATGGCCAGACCGCGCGCGCCGAGCCTGTCCGCCGCGTTGCGGCCGAAGTAGAACAGCAGCACTTCGGCCACGACACTCCATGCCCAAAGCGTGCCGATCAGGCTGGGCGACAGGCCTGCATCGCGCCAATGCAGGGTCGAAAAGCCGTAGTAGACGGCGTGGCTGCTCTGGGTCAGAGCGGAACACAGCAGCAGACGCGGAAAGCCCGGAACCTGCAGTGATGCCCACAGGGATGGGCGCCGCGCCGTCTGCGCGGCGGGGGGAAAGGTGATGCCACGGGCGATGACACCCGTGGCCATCAATGCGGCACCAGCCAGGCCCAAGGCAGCGAGCGGGCCACCCCATGCCATCGCCTGGCCAGCCAGCACCGCCGCCAGGATGAAGGCGAGGGAGCCCCATGCCCGCACCCGGCCATAGTCGAATGGGCGCCGCCGGATTTCGGCCAGCGCCGCCGCATCCGACAGGGGCACGATGGGCGCCACGGCGATGCCGTGCACGAGCTGTATGGCCAGGAGCAGCACCACACCCTCGACCAGAGCAAGCCCGGGCAAGGTGAGCCCGGCGACGATGCTGCCGATGACCAGCACCGTCCGCGCGCCGATCAACTCCGCGATCCGAGCGGAGGCCAGCCCGGCCGCGAGACGCACGGCTGCACCGAAAGCCAGAACAATGCCCACCCACTCCGATGTCAGGCCACCATTCGCGAGCGCCACGGGCAGGAACGGCATGGTGGCTCCTAACGCAAAGAATTGCGTTGCGAAGAGCCAGGAGAAGCGGGTGGCAGGCAGCACGTCCGCCCTATGCGCGCTGGCACCGCCCGTTGCAATCCGCGCGGTTTGGTCCCATCACGGGCGCATTCAACGCAACGGTTTTCGGCATGTTCACAGCACGGGTCCGCGCCATTCTCGGGCCGACCAACACCGGCAAGACGCACCTCGCCATGGAGCGGATGCTGGCACATTCGAGCGGCATCATCGGCTTCCCGCTGCGGCTGCTGGCGCGTGAGAATTACGACCGCATGGTCAAAATCAAAGGTGAGCGGCATGTCGCGCTGATCACCGGCGAGGAGAAAATCGTCCCGCCCGACGCCAAGTGGTTTGCTTGCACGGTGGAAGCGATGCCACTGGATCGCCGGGTGGAATTCCTCGCCGTCGACGAGATCCAGTTATGCGCCGACCCCGATCGCGGCCACATCTTCACCGACCGGCTGCTGAATGCCCGCGGTATGGTGGAGACCATGTTCATGGGGGCCGAGACGATCCGGCCGCTGCTGCAACGCCTCGTGCCGCAGGTGGAGGTCGACAGCCGCCCGCGGCTGTCGCAGCTGACGCATTCGGGCTTCCTCAAGCTCGGCCGGCTACCGGCGCGCAGCGCGGTGGTCGCATTCTCGGCTGGCGAGGTTTACGCCATCGCCGAGGCCATTCGTCGGAAGCGCGGCGGTTGCGCAATCGTGATGGGCCGGCTGAGCCCGCGGACCCGCAACGCCCAGGTCGCACTTTACCAGAACCGTGAAGTGGATTTCCTGGTGGCCACGGATGCGGTGGGGATGGGGCTGAACATGGATGTGGACCATGTCGCCTTCGCCAGCCTCAACAAGTTCGACGGCCACGCGCCGCGTGCCCTGACACCGCAGGAGGCTGCGCAGATCGCCGGCCGTGCCGGTCGTGGCATGCGGGACGGCACTTTCGGTACAACGGGCGACTGCGTGCCGCTCTCCGAAGACATGGTGCAGAAGATCGAGGGCCACCAGTTCGAGCCGCTGCAGGCGCTGGCGTGGCGTAACTCGAACCTGGACTTCACCAGCATCGATGCCCTGCTGGACAGTCTGGGCACCGCGCCCCCGACACAGGGGCTGGCGAAGGGGCATGATGCTACCGACCACGTCACGCTGAACATGCTGGCGCGGGAGCCTGACATCCGTCGCCTGGCCACAGGCCGGGCACGTATCGGCGCGCTGTGGGAAGCCTGCCAGGTGCCGGACTTCCGCAAGCTTGCGGACGACAGCCACACGCGCCTCTGCAGCCGCATCTTCCGCCACATGGCGGAGGATGGCGCACTGCCCGAGGACTGGATCGCGGCACAGCTCGCGGCGACCGCCAGCACCGAAGGCGACCTCGACACGCTGATGGCCCGCCTGTCCGGCATCCGCACTTGGAGCTACATTGCCGCCCGGGCCGACTGGGTAAAGGACGCCGCCGGAATGCAGGCTCAGGCCCGCGCGGCCGAGGATGCAGTGAGCGACGCCCTGCATGAACGCCTCACCCAGCGCTTCGTGGACCGTCGCGCCGCGCAGCTTATCCGCCGCCTGGATCCGGCCAACGAGGAAGATCTGCTGAGCGCCGTCACAAGGCAGGGCGATGTGATTGTCGAAGGCCACAATGTCGGTCGCGTCGATGGTTTCATCTTTCACCCCGACGCAACGGCGGAGGATGAGGAAACCCGTAAGCTTGTGCTCCGCGCCGCGCGCCGGGCCCTGCGCGAAGAAATGCCGCGCCGGGTCGCGGCGCTCGAGATCGGCAAGGCGGAGGCCTTCGCGCTGACCGCCGACCACCGCATCACCTGGGACGGGGCCGATATCGCGCGGCTGCGCGCCGGCGCTGAGGCGGGTAAGCCCGTCGTCGAAGTGCTGCCGAGCGAATTCCTGGATGGGGCACAGCGCGAACGAGTTCGGCTGCGGCTGTCCAACTTCATCGACGGCACGCTGGCCAAGGACCTGTCGTCCATCGCCGCCGTCGAGGCCAAGGCGGAGAGCGACAACACCCTTCGCGGACCTGCCTTCATGCTGCGGGAATCGCTGGGTTTGCGCCCGGGTAACTCCAAGGCGCATTTTCCGCAGGATGTGCAGGCCAAGCTCAAGACCATCGGCGCCCGCGCGGGGCGCTTTGCGCTCTATGTGCCCGAGGCGCTGAAGCCGCGCGCCATGGCCGTGCGATCGCAACTCTGGGCACTGTCGCGGAACATCCCGACACCGAACCTGCCCGCCGCGGGGCTGGTTTCGCTGCCGAGCGATGGCGTCATGGCGCTGTCGTGGTTGCCCGGCTTCGCTGAGAGCATCGGCTGGGTTCTGGCTGGCCCACTGTACCTCAGGCTGGATGTGGCGGAGCGTATTGCGGGCGAACTCAGCTATCTTACGCGTCGCGCCCCGTCGCCACTGCCACCCGAAATACTCGGGCGCTTCGCCATCAAGGGTGACCTGATAGCACCGGTGCTTGCGGGCCTGGGGTTCCGGGTGATCGAGGCTGAAGCGTTGAATGAAGGTGAGCAGGGCCCGACCCGTCCCATGATGGTCGCCTGGCAACGTCCCGCAGCGCCGGAGAGAAGCCGCAGCCCCCGCCCCAGCCGCCG
>JACMRO010000152.1 GCA_014376425.1 Rubritepida sp. | reverse complement strand
TGTTGCCCTCCATCAACGGCGAATGCGTGGCCCAGGCCGTCCGCACCGGTCTCGGCCTCAACGCCAAGGTCAATCTCTGGTCCCGCTTCGACCGGAAGAACTACTTCTATGCCGACCTGCCGCAGGGCTAGCAGATCAGCCAGTTCGCCCACCCCATCGTGGGCGCGGGCGAGATCGAGATCACGCTCGAGGATGGTTCGCGAAAAACCATCGGCATCACCCGCCTGCATCTGGAACAGGATGCCGGCAAGTCGCTGCACGACCAGCACCCCAGCAAATCCTTCATCGACCTCAACCGCTCCGGCGTGGCGCTGATGGAGATCGTCTCCGAGCCCGATATGCGCAGCCCGGAGGAGGCCGGCGCCTACGTCGCCAAGCTGCGGCAGATATTGCGCTATCTGGGCACCTGTGACGGCAACATGGATGAAGGCTCGATGCGGGTCGACGTCAACGTCTCCGTCCGCCGCCCCGGCGAGGCCTTCCGCACCCGCTGCGAGATCAAGAACGTCAACAGCGTGAAGTTCGTCATGCAGGCTGTTGAGGTCGAGGCGCGGCGGCAGATCGAGGTCTGGGAATCCGGCGGCGAAGTCCATCAGGAAACCCGGCTGTTCGACACCGCCCGCGGCGTCACCCGCTCCATGCGCTCCAAGGAGGACGCGCATGACTATCGCTACTTCCCCGACCCCGATCTGCCCCCGCTGGTGCTGGAGCAGTCCTGGGTCGACCAGCTCCGCGCCGCCCTCCCCGAGCTGCCCGACGCCCGTCGCGCCCGCTACGTGGCGATGGGCCTCACCCCCTACGACGCGCATGTGCTGACGCTGGACCGCGAGACCGCCGCCTTCTTCGAAACCATGGCGCAGAACCGCGACGCCAAGCTCGCCGCAAACTGGTTGACGGGCGACTACTTCGCAGCCCTGAACCGTCTCAGGCGCGACATCGTCGACCCGCCGGTTAACGCCGCCCACATGGGCGAGCTGCTGGATCTGATCGCCGACAAGACGATCTCCGGCACCATCGCCAAGCAGGTGTTCGAACACATGCTGGCTGGCGAAGGCGCGCCCGCCGTCATCGTGCAAGCCCGCGGGCTGCGCCAGGTGACCGACACTGGCGCCATCGAGGCGGCGATCCGGCAGGTGATGGAGGCCAATGCCGACAAGCTGGCGGAATACCGTTCGGGCAAGGACAAGCTGTTCGGCTTCTTCGTCGGCCAGGTGATGAAGGCCATGGCGGGCAAGGGAAACCCCGCCGCCGTCAACGACCTGCTGAAGACGATGCTGGCACCATGAACCTGCTCACGCCGCCCGCGCGCGTCGCGTTTATCGGCATGGGCGTCATGGGCGCCGCCATGGCCGCCAATATCGCCCGCGCCGGATTTGCGCTCACTGTCACCACCCGCAGCCAGGGCCGCGCGCAGCCGCTGCTCGACGCCGGTGCGCTGTGGGCCGCCACGGCCGCCGAGGCTGCGCGCGGCGCCGCCTGCGTCGCTCTCTGCGTGCCCGACACGCCCGATGTCGAGGCCGTGCTGTTCGGCCCCGGCGGCGTGGCCGAAGCCGCCGCCCCGGGCACATTGGTGATCGACTTTTCGACCATAGCCGCGGGCGCCGCGGCAGGCTTTGCCGGCCGGCTGGCCGCGCAGGGCGTGGCCATGCTGGACAGCCCGGTCAGCGGCGGCCCGCAAGGCGCCATCGACGGCACGCTCACCTGCATGGTCGGCGGCACGGCAGAGGCCTTCGCCGCCGGCCGCGTGGTGTTGGGCGCGGTGGGCCGCACGCTCACCCACCTCGGCCCCGCCGGCTCCGGGCAGATCTGCAAATCAGCCAACCAGCTGCTCATCACCAGCGCCATGGTCGCGGTGTCCGAGGCGCTGGCCATGGCGCGCAAGGCAGGGCTTGACCCGGCGGTGATGCGCCAGGCCCTGCTGGGCGGTTCGGCCCGCTCGGCCGTACTGGAGTTGCATGCGAAACGCATGCTGGACGGCACTTTCGACCCCGGCTTCCGGGCCGAGCTGATGCGCAAGGACATGCGCCTGGCGGTGGCGGCGATGCGTGAACACGGCGTCTTCGCGCCCGCCACGGCGCTCGCCGCGCAAATGATGGAGGCGGTGGTCAGCACCGGCCGTGGCGGGCGCGACTGCGCCGTCGTCGCCGAACTGGTGGCGGAGCTGTCGGGCATCTGACGCGCCGGTCAGCGCAGCAGGCGTACTAGAAAATCGGCGCCGACCGACGCGCCGCCGCCGGGCAACCAGAAGCCTTGCCCGGTCACCGCGTGCTGTCGCGCCACAGCATCAGCGCCCCGCCCAGCCGCCGCGCCTGTCAAACCCCGTAATGGGCCCGGAACCAGGCGACAAACTGCGGCACCCCCACGCCGATGGGCGTGGCCGGGCGGAAGCCGGTGAGCGTTTCCAGCAAGGTCGCATCGGCCCAGGTGCGCGGCACCTCGCCCGGCTGCATCGGCAGCGAGTTCCGGGCCACCGGTCTTCCCACGGCACGCTCGATCTCGGCCACGAAATCCAGCAGCCCCACGGGCGCGCCATGGCCAATGTTCACCACCCGGAAGGGCGCCACCGGGCTCAGGCTGTCGCCGGCCACGGGCTGGCCTGGCATGGCGTCGACCAGGCGGATGATCGCCTCCACCAGGTCGTCGATGAAGGTGAAGTCGCGCGCCATCTCGCCATGGCCGTACAGGTCGATCGGCTCGCCGCGCAAAGCGGCCTGGGTGAATTTGAACAGCGCCATGTCGGGCCGGCCCCAGGGGCCGTAGACGGTGAAGAAGCGGAAGGCGGTGATGGGTTGGCGCCACAGATGGGCGTAGCAATGGCCCATCAGCTCGGCCGCTTTCTTCGATGCGGCGTAGATGTTGAGCGGGGTGTCGGCCGCATCGGTCTCCAGGAACGGCATCTTCGTGTTGGCGCCGTAGGCCGAGCTGGTCGACGCCATCAGGAAGTGCCGCACCGGCGCGTGCCGCACCAGCTCCAGCAGGTTGAAGGTGCCGACCATGTTGGCCGAAACGTAGACATCCGGATGTTCCAGCGCGTATCGCACGCCGGCCTGCGCGGCCAGGTGGATCACCACCTCGGGCCGTGCCGCGTCCATCACGGCGCGCATCGCCGCCATGTCGGCCACGTCCTGGATATGCGGCACGAAGCCCGGGCCTTCCAGCCGCGCATGCCGGGCGTGCTTCAGCGCCACGTCGTAATACGGCACCAGGCTGTCCACGCCATGCACCTCGTGGCCGTCATCCAGCAGCCGGCGGCAGACATGGTAGCCGATGAAGCCCGCGCTGCCGGTGACCAGGTATCTCACGGCTTGTCGCCCAGATCCCACCAGATGCCGGTGAAGGCCAGCAGCCCCTCGCGCAGGATGGCTGGCACGGCATGCTCATCCGGCCCGTGCTGTTTGCAGCCATTGTAGCTGTGCGGAATCCAGACCAGCGGCACGCCGAGATGGTCCACGAAGACGTCGCCCGGCAGGCCGCCGGAGCTGTTGGGGATGACCTGCACATGCTTGCGCAGTGACCGCTCCATGCTCGCGCGCGTCCACTGCACCCAGGGATGGTCGGGCGCGGTGCGGCTGGCCGGCATCCGGCATCCGGCGTTCTCGATGGCGACTTCGGGGAAGCCGGCCTCGTCGAGATGGCGCCGCAGGGCGGGCCCGAACACCGCCACGTCGGTATCCACCGTGAAGCGGATCTGGCAGTGCGCGCGGGCGTCGGGCGCCACGGCGTTGACCGGGTTTTCCGGCCGGCCTGAGGTCATGGCCAGCACGATCAGGCTGTTCCAGCCGTAAATCTTTTCGGCCGCGGTCAGGCCGGGCTCGCCCCAACCCGGGTCGATGGTCGCGGCGCCGTGGGCGTCGCTGGCGCCCGCGCCAGAAGAGGCGTCGCCGCCGCCCACCTGGCAGCCATCCAGCACACCGCGCACCGCGGCCGGCACACCGTTCCCGGGCAGCCAGTCGCGCACCAGGATCTTGCCATGCCGGTCCATCATGGACGCCAGGGCGTGGCTCAGCACGATCGCGGGGTCGGTCGTCAGCCCGCCCCAATGGCCACTGTGCACGCCGCCCGACCGCAGCTTCAGCACCAGGTCGAAATGGAAGGTGCCGCGCGTGCCGGTCGCGATGGTGGGCACGGCCTTGTCCACCCGCGGGCCGTCGCTGGCGATCAGCGCATCGGCCGCCAGCAGGTCGCGGTTGGCGGCCACGAAGGCGCGCAGGCCGCGGCTGCCGCGTTCCTCCGCCATCTCGATGATGAGCTTCACGTTGAAGCCGAGCCGGCCGCCGCGCGCGTCCAGAACGGTCTCCAGCGCTGTCAGGTTGAGCACGTGCTGGCCCTTGTTGTCGGCGCTGCCGCGGCCGTACCAGAGCCCGTCCCGCTCGGTCAGCGTCCAGGGCTCCAGGCCTTCGGACCACTGGTCTTCCAGGCCGCGCACAGTGTCGCCGTGGCCATAGAGGATGATGGTGGGGCGGGCCGGGTCTTCGATCCGCGTGCCGGTCAGGATCGGGCCGAAGCCCGCCTCGGGATTGTCGTGGATCGCGGTCGAGAAGCCCATGCCCTCCACCCACGGGCGGATGCCTGCCTCCAGGTAGCGCCGGAGCTCGGCGTCGTGCCCTGGATCCTGGCTGGTCGAACGGTATTCCAGCAGCCCGGCCAGCCGGTCGCGGAAGGCACCGCTGTCGAAGAAGCCCGCCGCTTGCGCCAGGGCCTGCTCACGTCCCGCCATCACTCGTTCCTTTCGCGAAGCCAGCGCCGCTGCAATTCGGTGTCGGCCAGCTGGCGCGGCCTGTCCAGCGGGCCCAGGAAACGCAGGCCGATCGCGGGGCCAGCCGGCTGCGGCAGGTTGATCCGAAGGTCGATGGTGTCGCGCAGCAGGTCGATCTGACCGGCGGCCTCGGCCGGGCCGGCCGGGCTATCCCAGGCCACGTCGCCCAGCCGCAGCAGCCCCGCGCCGACGGTGAAGGGCAGTGCCAGCCGCGTGACGGGGGTGCTGCCGGCGGCCAGGGCTTCGTCGAGCCCGGGCAGGCCGGGGGCGGCCAGGGCCGTTGCCAGCGCCGTCAGGTCGAAGCCAGACAGCATGCCGTCTCGCAGCACCACCTCGCCCTCGCCGCCCAGGCTGGCGCGCCAGGCGGCGGGGCCGTGGCCGTCGCCGTGCAGCGCCAGCCGGGCATCGAGCTGGCCTGCGGTAATGTCGGGCGCCTGGTTGAACAGCGGCGCCACCACCCGCGCCCCCTGCAGCATCGCCTCCGCGTTCCAACGGGGCGGCGTGGCCATGGTGTCCAGCCGCAGGGCGCCGGTCAGGGCGCCGGTCCACAGCCTGGCCTCGGCCCGTTCCACCGCCAGGCGGCCAGCCTCCAGGCGCAGCGTGGCGCGCGGCTCTTCCAGCGTGGGGCCACCCTGGCCGCTCAGCGCCGTGGCGCGCAGCCCAAGCTCCATGTCGAAGGCGCGCAGCGCGGTGAAATCCAGCCTTTCCGGCCAGTCTGGCAGGCTCAGGGTCTCACCGCTGAGCTGTCCCGTCAGTCGCGGGCGCGGTCCTTCCAGGTTCAGCGCCAGCGGCCCCCGCAGCCGCAGCCCGCCGGCCACGAGGTCGAGATTGTCCGCCGCCAGCAGGCCCGGCCGCAGCGCCACCTGCGCGATCAGTGCCAGGGAGCCGTCGCCCAGCCATGCCCGGGCCCCGGCGCCGATGGTGCTGCCCAGCAGCCGGGTGGCGCCGGGGTGGCGCAGCGTCACCGTGCCGGCGGCGCGCGACTGCGGCGCGTCGACCACCAACTGCGCTTCCAGCCTCGCATCCTCCATGATCAGGTCGCCACGTAACGCCAGCGCCTCGGGCGGGCCCGAGAGGGTGGCCCGCAGGCGTGCCGGCAGGGTTGCAAACCCTGGCGGTACCGCCAGCCAGTGCGCCGCAAGCGCGCCCAGGCTGGCGCCCTGC
>JACMRO010000151.1 GCA_014376425.1 Rubritepida sp. | reverse complement strand
CTCTGGTGGCTGGTGCTCGGCGCGGGCTGGCAGGCGGCGCTGGTCAATGCGGTGGCGGTGCTGATAATTACCTGTCCCTGCGGCCTCGCCATCGCGGTGCCGGCGGTGCAGGCGGCCGCGGTCGGCGCGCTGTACCGTCGCGGCGTGCTGGTGCGCTCCGCCTGGGCGCTGGAGCGGTTGGCGGCCGTAGACCATGTGGTACTGGACAAGACCGGTACGTTGACGATGGGCCGGCCCATGCTGCTGCCCGATCCGCGGCGGACGGATGCTGCGCTGCGTGCCGCGGCCAGCCTGGCACGCGCCAGCCGCCATCCGTTGGCGCGTGCACTGGTCGCGGCCTGTCCGGATGCGCAGGCCCCGGGGATGGCGGTGGTGGAGGTTCCCGGGCGCGGCCTGAGACGGGGCAGTGAGCGCCTTGGCAGTGCGGCGCATTGCGGCCTGCCGGACATCGCGGCACCTGAGGGCATGGCCCTGTGTTACGTCGCCGCCCCGGGCGCTTCGCCCGTCCTGTTCCGCTTCGTGGATGCCCTACGCCCTGATGCCGCTGAAGCGGTGGCGGCGCTGAAGGCGCTGGGCCTGAGCGTGGAACTGCTATCGGGCGATGTGGAATCCGCCACTGCGGCCGCTGCCCGGGTGGCCGGCATTACGACATGGCGCGGTGCGGCGTTGCCCGAGGATAAGTCGGCGCGGGTCGCGGCCCTCACCGCAGCCGGCCGCCGCGTGTTGATGGTGGGCGACGGGATTAACGATGCCGCTGCGCTTGCCCTCGCGCATGCTTCCGCCAGCCCTGCGGGTGCCACCGACCTCGCCCAGGCCGTGGCTGACATCGTGCTGCAGGGTGAACGGTTGATGGCGTTGCCCGAAACCGTCGCCACTGCGCGACGGGCGACCCGGATTTCCAGAGGGAGCCTGTTGCTTGCATTCGGCTACAACCTGGTGGCCGTGCCAGCGGCGGTCGCTGGCTTGGTGACGCCGCTGGGGGCGGCATTTGTCATGGCGACGTCGTCTCTTTTGGTGATTGGGAACGCTTTAAGGGCCGGGTGGGCGCAAGATTCTGGTGCGAAGGTGCTGCAGCAACGGACCGGGCAGCGCTGAAAACCGCCGCGCCGTTTGATGAGGTGTAGCCCTGTGCGGCCTTGGTCCAGGCCATCAGCGACGTTCGCACGTTACCGGCCGGCGACAGGTGGAAGCCATGAAGGCGGTATTCAGGGCGGAGCAGGACAGCCGGACTGCGAGCCGCCCCGATTCATCGACGCCAGCCAAATGTACCCGCGACCATCGTTTTGTGCCTAGCAAGCAGTTGCGTATCAGCCCGACGACGGAGCGCGCGGCGGCTGCCTGGTCCTCAGGCCCGGGCACGCTCACCAATTCCGGCCCAAAGCCTAATGGTTTCCCCCGACCATTGGGCTCGCCCGGCTTAATCGATCCTCACCGACCGCAGCCGCAGCGCGTTGCCCAGGCTGACCGAGGACAGCGCCATCGCCGCCGCGGCGATCATGGGCGACTGGAGGATGCCGAATGCTGGATAGGACACGCCTGCTGCGATCGGCACGCCCGCCGCGTTACAGGCGAAGGCGAAGAACAAGTTTTGCGGATGTTGCCCATGACCGCCCGAGACAGCTTTTTCGGCCGTACGATCCCAACCAGGTCGCCGCTCAGGAGGGTGACGCCCGCAGTTTCGATGGCGACCACTGTGCCGGTCCCCATGGCGATGCCGACCTTGGCCCGCGGCGTGCGCCGGGGCATCGTTTACGCCGCGCCAGCGATGGCCGCGTTCTACCGCTCCAGCGACTTCAGTCGGCCGGCAGTCTCTTTCGCCGGGCCGGGCTTACGCTCGGTAACTCTCTCGGTCTTTTGCACCCACTCGTTCGAGTTGTGCGCCGTGCAGCCGATCTAATATATTAGAGACAGTTAGCCTACTCCTGCGGCTTCCACCGGTGAGCCTGTCGCGTCTGAAGCTAAGCGCGCTGCAAAGACCAAGGGGCATGACACAACACACTATGGCCCGCCGCGACCTCAATCAGGGGCGGCGACTCAGCACAAACAGGACGGGCCACGGGGCACCGTTGGCGAAAGGCGCATCCTTGCAGCTGCCGCAAGGACGAAGGTGGCTCGCCGTGCAGGATGATGCGGCTCCGGCCAGGCTCAGGCACGGCCGACAGCAGGGAGACGGTGTAGGGATGCGCAGGCCGCGCAAAGAGTTCCGCGGCCGACGCTTCCTCGACCAGGCGCCCCAAATACATCACCGCCACCCGGTCGCAAAAGGCTCGCACCACCGCCAGGTCATGCGCGATGAAGAGGTATGAAAGGCCGAGCCGCTCGCGCAACTCCAGCATCAGGTTCAGCACCTGCGCCTGCACGTTCACGTCGAGGGCCGAGACTGGCTCATCCGCCACGATCAGTGCCGGGTTGAGCGCGAGGGCGCGCGCAATGGAAATGCGCTGGCGTTGGCCGCCAGAAAACTCGTGCGGAAAACGCGTTCCCCAGGCCGGGTTCAGCCCCACCATGTCGAGCAACGCTGCCACTCGCTCCTGCGGCTTAGCGTGGCCGTGAACGAGCAGCGGTTCGAGAAGGATCTGGTCCACCCGCATGCGCGGGTTTAGCGACGCATAGGGGTCTTGAAACACCATCTGCATCTGCAGTCGCAACGCCCGCAACGCCTCGCCGCCCAGCGCGGTGATGTCCTTGCCCTGGAAGCGGATGCTACCGGCATCCGGCGCGTGGAGGCGGGTGATCAGCCGCGCCAGGGTGGATTTGCCGCAGCCGCTTTCACCCACGATGCCCAGACTCTCGCCGCGCATGAGGTGGAGCGAAACACCATTGACCGCGTGCACCGTCTCATGCGGCGCGAAGATGCCCTTTCGCGGCAGTCGGAAGGTTTTCACCAGGCCCTCCGCCTCCAGCAACGGCGGCTCGGTATCGGCCGCCCGAGGGGCGGCGGCAGCGGCTGGCAGGGCGGGTGATGGGAGGCGGCCGCCATCCATCGTCACCCAGCAACGCACCGCGCGCCCAGGGCCGATCTCCGCCAGGGGCGGATGCTCGGCCTCACAGCGGGCGATGCGAAAGCGGCAGCGCGGTGCAAAGCGGCAGCCCCTGGGCATCGCCAGCGGATCTGGGGGCATGCCCTCCACCCCCGGCAGGCGCGCGGCCAATGGCGCATCCAGCCGCGGCACAGCATGGGCCAGCGCCCAGGCATAGGGGTGGCGCGGATCGTCCAGCACCTCGGCGGTCGGGCCGGTCTCCACCACCTCGCCCGCATACATCACCGCGATCCGGCGGCAGAGGCTGCCGATCACGCCAAGATCATGGCTGATCAGAACGATGGCGGTGCCGTGCTTCTGGTTGAGCCCGGCCATCAGATCCAGAATCTGGGCCTGCACCGTCACGTCCAGCGCCGTCGTCGGCTCGTCCGCGATCAGCAGGACTGGATCGTTCGCCATGCCAATGGCCAGCATCACCCGCTGCCGCATGCCGCCGGAGAACTGATGCGGGAAGGAGGTCGCGGCGCGCTCGGGCGAGGCCACGCCCATGGACCGCAACAGCTCGATGCCATGCCGCCGTGCCCCGGCGATATCCATCCGGCCATGCGCCACGACATGCTCGCTGACCTGCCGCAGAATGGTCAGCACGGGATTGAGGCCGGTCAGCGAATCCTGGAATACCATGGCGGCGCCAGCGCCACGCCAGTCGGTCAGTTCGCGCGTGGTCATCGCCAGCACGTCCCGCCCCTGGAACAGCACCTGGCCACCCTCGATCCGCGCCGGAGGGTCGAGCAGCCGCATGATCGACTGCGCCGTGACCGACTTGCCGGAGCCACTTTCGCCCACGATGCCCAGTGTCTCGCCCGCGCCCACGGTGAAGGATACGCCATCCACCGCGCGCACCGGCCCGGCATCGGTGTGGAAGACGGTGACGAGGTCGCGGACGTCCAGGATTGCTGTCAACGCTGTGCCTTCGGATCGAGCCAGTCGCGCAGCCCGTCGCCCACGAAATTGAAACCGATGACGACGGTCAGGATCGCCAGGCCGGGGAAAGTGGCGATCCACCATTGCTCCACCAGCTCGCGCCCTTCGGACACCATCGAGCCCCACTCCGCCATGGGCGGCACCACGCCCAGGCCCAGAAAGGACAGCCCGGCGAAGGTCAGGATCGCGATGCCCAGGTCCAGCGTGCAGAGCACCGCGATCGGCCCGAAGGTATTGGGCAGGATATGGCGGAACAGAATGCGCCGCTGCGGCAGGCCCAGTACCGTAGCGGCCTCGACATACTCCTGGCTGCGCTGCACCAGCGCCAGGCTGCGCGCCAGCCGGGCGTATTTCGGCCACCACACCACCAGCATGGCGATGACAGTGTTGGTGGTGCCGATGCCCAGCGCGGCGGCCAGGGCCAGCGCCAGGATGATGGGCGGGAAGCACAGCACGAGGTCTGTCAGCCGCATCAGCGCCTCCTCACCCCAGCCGCGCAGCCATGCCGCAAGGATGCCGATGGCGGTGCCGAAAGCTGCGCCGAGCAGCACCACGGTGAAGCCGGCCAGCAGCGAGATGCGCGCGCCGTGCAGCAGGCGGGAGAACACGTCGCGGCCGAGGATGTCGGTGCCCAGCCAGTGCGCGGGGGAAGGCGACAGAAGGCGCTGCGTCACATCCACTGCATTGGGAGGATAGGGCGCAATCCAGGGCGCCAGTGCGGCCACAAGGAACCAGGCCATGACGATACCGCCGCCTAACCAGGCCAGGCCATAGCGCCGCCAGCGCCGGCGCATCCGGCTGGGCGGCGCCGCCAGGCTGGCGCTCAACGGCGCACCCGTGGGTCCAGAACAGCGTAGGAGATATCGACCAGCAGGTTGACCAGCAGATAGGTCGCCGAGACGACCAGTGTGATGCCCATGATCGCCGGGAAATCCAGCGCCGCGGCTGAGCGGAATGTGTAGCGGCCCAGGCCGGGCCAGGCGAAGATCGTCTCGGTCATCACCGCACCGGTCAGCAGATTGGCGTAGGCCAGGCCGCCCAGCGTCACCACCGGCACCAGGGCATTGCGCAGCGCGTGGCGAAGGATGACGACGCGCTCCATCAGGCCCTTGGCGCGGGCGACGCGGACGTAATCCTGCTGCAGGCAGTCCAGCATGGCGGCCCGGGTGGTGCGGGTGATCAGCCCCAATGTGGCGGCAGCCAGCACGATGGCGGGCAGGATGAGATGGGCCAGCGCGTCGGCGAAGCCCTCCCAGTCGGCGATCAGCGCGGTGTCGATCAGCAGGAAGCCGGTTGGCCCCTCCGGCGGAAAGGCGATGGGATCGACACGCCCCGGCCCGGGCGCCCAGCCGAGCCACCCGTAGAAGACCGCCAGCATGATGAAGGCGAGCCAGAAGGTGGGGGCGGAGACGCCCACCAGCGACACCACGCGCGCCACCGCGTCCACCCAGCTGTCGCGGCGGACGGCCGCGGCGATGCCGAGCGGGATGCCCAGCGCCAGCGCCATCACGAAGGAGATGGTGGCGAGTTCCACCGTCGCGGGCGCGAACTGCACGATATCCTCCAGCACCGGTCTGCGGGTGGCGATGGAGGTTCCGAGATCGCCATGCAGCAGGCCGCTCAGGAAGATGCCGTACCGCTCCCACAGCGGCAGATCGAGGCCCCATTTCGCCCGCCACTCGGCCACCACCGCCGGGTCGCTCGCCAGGATGTCGCCGAGCTGCGCCAGCACCGGGTCACCGGGGACGAAATGCGAAATCAGGAAGATCACCAGGCTGGCGAGCAGCGCCATGACGACAGCGGATACCAGGCGGAGCGCGATATAGCTCGGCAAACGGATTTCCTTCCCTTTGAGTCCATGCTGCACTTGCGGGAACAATGCAGGCAAGGGCGCCATGAAGGTCTATCTCAGCCACGGCACCCTCTCCTTCCCCGGCTATTTCGGCGAGCGAGCGCTGGTGGCTTTGCGGGCCCATGCCGAGGTGGTGCGCAACCCGGGCGAGGCGGAATTACGCGACGAGGCGCTGGCGGCCGCCGCGGCCGATTGCGACGCCATCATCGCCTATCGCGGCAGCCCCGGAACCGCCGCCACTTTCCAGGCTGCGCCGCGGCTCAAGGCGTTCCTGCGCTGCGCCGTGGATATCAGCACGGTGGATGTGGCCGCGGCGTCGGCGCATGGCATCCTGGTGACACAGGCGACGCCGGGCTTCGTGGATGCGGTGGTGGAGCTGGGCGTAGGCTTCATGGTCGACCTTGCGCGGGGCGTCTCGCGTTCGGTCATGGAATATCGCGCGGGCGGCCAGGCGTCGGTCCGTCCCGGATTGCAGCTCTCCGGCGCCACGCTGGGCCTCGTCGGCTATGGCCGCATCGCGCGGCGGATGGCGGAGGTGGCTCGGGCCATGGGCATGCGCGTCCTGGCCCACGACCCGCATGAAGGATCGCACGCGCTGTCTGAGGTCCTGACGGGGGCGGACTTCGTCACCTGCCTGGCGCTGTCCACGCCGCAGACGCGGCACATGATGAACGCCGCCGCCTTTGCTGCGATGCGACCGGGTGCGTTCTTCATCAACCTTTCGCGCGGCGAACTGGTCGATGAGACAGCGCTGGAGGCAGCGCTGGAATCGGGCCATCTGGCAGGGGCGGCCATGGATGTCGGCAGCGGCGCCGACCAGACTCCGAACCTCCGCCTGGCCGCACGCCAGGACGTGATCGCGACCCCGCATATCGGTGGCCTGACGCCCGCCGCGGCGGAGCATCAGGCGATGGACACGGTACACCAGATCGCAGCGCTTGCCGCGGGTCGGGTGCCGGATGGGGCGGTGAACGCGGAACACGCCCACCGCATCCGGCCGCTTCTCAGGCTGGCCTGACGCGCCGCATTTCCAGCTGCCAGCCGGCCGCCGTCATTGGGAAGGCGCCCAGGGTGTTGCGGACGGCAATCTGGTAGGTCGGCTGGAACAGTACGAAGTGATGCGCGACATCGATGACGCCGCGCTGCCATTCCACCCACAGCGCTGCCGCCCGTTCGAGGTCCTGTTCCTCCGACGCACGCTGCACCAGGGCCGGCATCTCCGGCGGCACCGTCCAGTGCACCCGCCGCGCCACCCGCTCCACCACGGCCGAGGCCCAAAGGTCGTTCGATACCGCGGGCGGATTCCAGAATGTCAACGCGCCGCCGGCGATGCGGCCCTGGGTGTAGACGGTGCGCATGTTCACCTGGTCCATCGGGTTCAGCCGCACCCGGATGCCGACCCGCGCCAGATCCGATTGCAGTTTCTGCGCCAGCACCTGGTAGGTGATGCCGGCGACGGCGGCATTGCCGTACGCGATCTCCATCTCGAAACCCTGCGACAGCCCGGCGGTGTTCAGCAGCGAGCGTGCGCGATCCAGATCCTGATGGAAGCCCAGTTGTCGGGCGATGGCCTCGGTGCTGCCATTGACCCCGATCGGCAGGAAATGTGCCGGCCGCTGCGCAGCCCCGCCCAGCATGTTGCCCAGGATGCCGTCATAATCGATGGCGTGGCCGATGGCGTGCCGCACCTCCTTCTTCGCCAGCGCCGGGTTGGCCGCCGGGTTCTCGGTCACGGCCATGTAGACGAAGTCGAGGCTGGGCATCCGCTCGACGCGCACGGCCGGCTCGCTGCGCAACGTGCTGATCTGCTCGGGGATCAGGTTGAAGGCGGCCTGCACGTCGCCGCGACGCACCGCCAGCAGCTGCGCCGCGCTGTCCGACAGATGCCGGATGACCACCCGCTCGAAGGGCGACGCCTCGCCCCAGTAGTTCGGGTTCCGTTGCAGCAGGATCTGGTTGTTGCGCTCCCACCGCACCAGGCGGAAGGGGCCGGTGCCGGCGGAGTTGCCGTTCAGCCAATCGGTCGCACGGTCCGCCTCGCGCGCCGCCGGGGCGACCACGCCGCCCTGCGCCACCACGACCGCCTTTTCCATGATCGCGCAGCCGGGATTGGCCAGGATCGGCAGGATGGGCGCGTTGGGCGAACTCAGCACAAAGTCCACGGTCTGGGCATCGACGATCTCCACCCGTTCCACGGCCTTGATGTACTGCTGCGTCTGCTCGCGCATGTTCAGGATGCGGTCGAAGGAGAACTTCACATCCTCCGCCGTCATGGCCGCGCCGCTCGAAAAGCGCACGCCCTGCCGAAGGGTGAACCGCCAGCCGCGGCCATCTGGGGTGCGGGCCCAGGCCGTGGCCAGCGAGGCTCGTACATTCACGTAATCGCCGGGGTCGAGCGTTAGCAGGCTGTCATAGACGGCCGACAGCGTCATCGGCGGGGTGTACTGGGACTGGCGGACGGGATCGAGGGTGACGGTGTCGCTGATGTCGATGCCGATCACCAACACGGAGGAGCGCGCCTGGGCCCGCGCCGTGGCCGGTATGGCAGCGGCCGAACAGCCGAGCAGCTGTGCCAGCTTGCGCCGGCCAATGGATGTGGTGGCCATGGGCAATCCTCCTGGGGACCTCTGTGTCGGATCCTTCGGGCGAGAGCCTAGGACGCAACGCTTGGGCGATGGAAGGGCCGAGGTCACCAGGTCACTGGATCAGCAGAGCGCGGCCTGAGCGTTCTCCCACGATGTGGCCCACCCGGTTTCGAGCTGGGCGACGATGCTTGAGGTTGCGGCCAAGATCGGCTGCACGGCGCATACGCTGAACGAGTGGGTGAAAAAGGCGGAGCAGGACACCGGACGCCGCCCTGGCCGACGACGAAGATTGCCGTCCGGCTGAAGTCCCTGGAGGGAGAGAACCGGTAAATGCGCCAGGCCAACGAGGTCCTGCGCAAGCAGAGCTCGATCTCCGGTTGAAGCGATGATCGCCTTCATCGACGAGGCGTACAACTCTTTCGAGTTGACTCATTAGACTCATAAACATAACTTTATGAAGCGT
>JACMRO010000150.1 GCA_014376425.1 Rubritepida sp. | reverse complement strand
GGGCTTCCAGGCCCGCGCCTATTTCGGCCTGGCCGCGCCGCGCGGCACACCGCCCGAGACGGTGGGGCGGCTCAACGCCGCGATGAACGACGCGCTGCGTGAGCCCTCGGTGATCACCGCCTTCGCCCGCGTCGGCGCCGATGCCATGCCGGCCAACTCGCCCGACGATTTCCGCCGGCAGGCGCGGGCGGATGGCGAGAGATGGGGCGGGCTGATCCGCCGACTGAACCTGGTGGCGGAATGATGCTCTCGGACGAATTGCAATCCTGGATCGGCCGCACACGGGTGCTGGAGGAGGATGTGGGCCTGGGGCTGACCCGCCGCATCGCCGCCATGCTGGATCTCGACCCGATGGGCTTTCGCCCCGGCGATGAACTGCCCAGCCACTGGTTCGCCATGTACTTCACCGAGGCCGCGCGGCAGTCGGACCTCGGGCCGGATGGGCACCCGGCACCGGGCATCCTGCTGCCACCCATCCCGCTGCCGCGCCGGATGGGTGCGGGGCGGCGCGTGACCCTGCACGGCCCGATGCGTGTCGGCGAGATGCTCAGCAAGACCATCGAGGTTGCCGCGATCGAGCCCAAGCAGGCACGCACCGGCTTCATCACCGTGCTGACCATGCGCCACACCATCCGCCGCGGCGACGACGTGCTGGCGGTGGACGAGTTCGACGCGGTGTATCGGGAAGCGGTGCGGCCGGGCGAAAAAAGCACCGTCAACGTGCCAGTGCCGGCACCGGCTGACCCGGCCTGGAGCGTGGTGAGGCATCTCCCATCCTCGCTGCTGTTCCGCTACTCCGCGGTGACCTGGAATGCGCATCGCATCCATTACGACGCGGACTACACGCGCGACGAGGAAGGCTACCCTGACGTGGTGCAGAATGGCGGGCTGACGATGCAGCTGCTGCTGGATGCCGTGGTGGGGCACACGCCGGGGGTACTGCGCGGGTTCACGGCGCGACTGACGCGGCCCATCCATGTGAATGATACGATCACGCTGGCCGGCCATGCGCCGGTGGATGGGGTTGTCCGGGCATGGATCGCCAATGGCCAGGGTGCGCTGTGCGGGCAGGTGGAGGCGAACTTCGGATGAGGCCCAGCGGCAAAACGGCGGCTGATATCCGCCGCCACGCGTCCTGCGGTGCCGCCGGCGATCAAAGTCCCGCCCGCCGCAGCTCCGCCCCCAACCGCCCCGTCGCGGCCATCCAGGCCATCTGCATATCCCCGCGCAGCGACCATAGCGGATAGGTGAAAGTCGCCGGCCGGTTCCGCTCGATGAGAAGATGCGACAGCCAGGCCGCGCCATAGCCCATCACCAGCGCCACCGGCAGCAGCCACCACCACCCCAAGGCAAGGCCGGCGAGCAGCACGGCCAGCGCCGCCCAGCTCCCCGCCACATGCGCCACCCTTGTCGCGGGCCGCGCATGTTCGCGCAGGTAGTGCGGCCAGAACGCCTCGAAACTGTCGAGGCGCGGTTCCGTCACGCCGCCCGCACCATCCCGCGCAGCACGTACTGCAGGATGCCGCCATTCTTGTAGTAATCCACCTCGTCGGCGGTATCGACGCGGCACATCAGCGTGGTCTCGTGCTGCGTCCCATCGGCCCGGGTGATGACCAGCTTCAGGTCCATCCGCGGTGCCAGCGCCTCGACGCCCAGGATGTCGATCACCTCGTCACCGCGCAGCGCCAGTGTCTTGCGGCTTTCGCCATTCTTGAACACCAGCGGCAGCACGCCCATGCCGACGAGGTTCGAGCGGTGGATACGCTCGGAGCTCTCCGCGATCACTGCCTTCACGCCCAGCAGGAAAGTGCCCTTCGCCGCCCAGTCGCGCGATGAGCCGGTGCCGTATTCCTTGCCGCCGAAAATCACCAGCGGCACGCCCTGCGCCTTGTATCGCTCGGCGACGGTATAGATCGGCGCCACATCGCCCGAGGGATAATGCTTGCTCATGCCGCCTTCGACATTGTCCAGCATCTCGTTCTTGATGCGGGGGTTGGCGAAGGTGCCGCGCATCATGACTTCGTGGTTGCCGCGCCGCGCGCCGTAGCTGTTGAAATCGAGCGGCCGGACCTGGTGTTCCACCAGGTAGTCGCCGGCGGGCGAGACCTTGCGGATGTTGCCGGCCGGTGAGATGTGATCGGTCGTGATACTGTCGGCCAGCAGCGCGAGAATACGCGCGGCCCTGATGCTGGCGATGGGCGTCAGTTCCATCGTCATGCCCTCGAAATAGGGCGGGTTCTGCACGTAGGTCGAGCCGGCATTCCAGCGGTAGGTGTCGCTCTCGGCCTCGACCTTGATGGCCTGCCACTGATCGGGGCCCCGGAACACGTCGCCATACCGCTCCAGGAACATCTTTCGCGTGACGACGCTGTGGACGGTGTCGTTGACCTCCTTCTGCGTCGGCCAGATGTCCTTCAGGTACACCGGTTGGCCGTCGCTGCCCGTCCCCAGCGGCTGCGTCGTCAGATCGATGCTGGTGCTGCCGGCCAGCGAGTAGGCGACCACCAGCGGCGGGCTGGCCAGGTAGTTGGCGCGGACATTGGCGTGCACCCGGCCCTCGAAGTTGCGGTTGCCCGACAGCACGCCGGAAACCACCAGGTTGTTGTTTTCGATGGCATCGACGATCGGCTCGGGCAGCGGCCCGGAATTGCCGATGCAGGTGGTGCAGCCATAGCCCACCGTCTGGAAGCCCATCGCATCCAGATCCTCGGTCAGGCCCGAGGCGTTGAAATAGTCGGTCACCACCTGGCTGCCCGGCGCCAGCGAGGTCTTCACCCATGGCTTCGGCCGCAGGCCGCGGGCCCGCGCCTTGCGCGCCAGCAGCCCGGCCGCGACCATCACATAAGGGTTCGACGTGTTGGTGCAGGAGGTGATGGCCGCGATCACCACGTCACCATGGCCCAGGTCGTAATTCGCGCCGGCGACCGGCACGCGCAGGTTCGGCTGGTCGCCCGGCACGCCCATCACGCCGGCCACGAGGTCCTTGGCGAAACCGGCGGCGACGCCCGACAGCAGCACCCGGTCCTGCGGCCGCTTCGGCCCGGCCATCGACGGCTCGACCGTGCCCATGTCCAGCGACAACGTGTCGGTGAAGACCGGGTCGGGGCTGCTGGCGTCGCGCCACATACCCTGCGCGCGGGCGTAGGCCTCGACCAGCGCGATGCGGTGCTCGTCGCGGCCCGACAGACGCAGGTAGTCGATCGTCACCTGATCGATCGGGAAGATGCCGCAGGTCGCGCCGTATTCGGGCGCCATGTTGCCGATGGTGGCGCGGTCGGCCAGCGACATATCGCCCAGCCCCTCGCCGTAGAACTCGACGAACTTGCCGACCACGCCCTTGGCGCGAAGCATCTGCGTCACCGTCAGCACCAGGTCGGTGGCGGTCACGCCCTCCCGCACCCGGCCGGTCAGCCTGAAGCCGATGACGTCAGGGATGAGCATGGCGATGGGCTGGCCCAGCATGGCTGCCTCCGCCTCGATGCCGCCCACGCCCCAGCCCAGCACGCCCAGCCCGTTGACCATCGTGGTGTGGCTGTCGGTGCCGTAGCAGCTGTCGGGGTAGACATAGACATCGCCGGCGTCGGTCGCGGTCCACACCACCTGCGCCAGATATTCCAGGTTGACCTGGTGGCAGATGCCGGTGCCGGGCGGCACGACGCGGAAGTTGCTGAAGGCGCTCTGGCCCCAGCGCAGGAACTCGTAGCGCTCGCCGTTGCGCGCGAATTCCATCTCGACATTCTGGCGCATGGAGTCGGCCTGGCCCGCGCTGTCCACCATCACCGAATGGTCGATGACCAGATCGACAGGCACCAGCGGGTTGACCTTCCGCGGGTCACCGCCGAGCGCGATGATGCCGTCACGCATCGCGGCGAGATCGACCACGCCGGGCACGCCGGTAAAATCCTGCATCAGGATGCGACTGGGCTTGAATGGCACTTCCTCGGACGAGCGGCCCTCGGCCAGCCAGCCGGCGATGCTCTGCGCATCCTTCACCGAATAGCTGCGACCATCCTCGAACCGCAGCACATTCTCCAGCAGCACCTTCAGGCTCATCGGCAGGCGCGACACGTCACCCAGCGTCTTCGCAGCCTCGGGCAGGCTGAAGTAGAGATAGGTCTTGCCGTCCACGACCAGCGTGGATTTGGTGTTGAGGGTGTCCTGCCCGGTGATGCGCATCTTAAGCGGGTTCCTTTGCCTTGTCGGCGCGGTTAAAGCATGGACGCGCCAGGGGTCCAAGGGTTCGGCGGGGATGGAGATGGCTGTATGGACATCGCGGCGATGAGGCCGGCCTGCCGCGCGCAGCAGGCGGTGGGCTGACGATGCTGGAAGCGCGTGATCTGGCTTGCTGGCGCGCCGAACGGCTGGTTTTCGCCGGGCTGTCCTTCACGCTGGGGGCGGGGTCGGCGGCGCTGCTGCTGGGGCCCAACGGCTCCGGTAAATCATCCCTGCTGCGGGTGCTGGCCGGGCTGTTGCCGGCGGCCGAGGGACTGGTGCTATGGGGCGGCGAGGACATCGCGCGCGAGCCTTCCGCGCATGGCCGCCGGCTGCGCTATCTGGGCCATCAGGAAGGGTTGAAGGCGTCGCTGACGGTCGCCGAAAATCTTGCCTTCCAGGCCGCGCTGGGCGGTGGTGAGGTAGCGCCCGCACTGGACGCGATGGGCCTGTCGGCGCTGGCCGAACTGCCCGCCCGGGTGCTGTCGGCCGGCCAGAAGCGTCGTCTGGCGCTGGCCCGCCTGGCCCTCGCCCCTGCCGCGCTGTGGCTGCTGGACGGGCCGACGCTGGGCCTGGACGCCGCGTCGGTGGCGCGTTTCGGCGCAATGCTGGCCGCGCACAGGGCGCGCGGCGGAATCGTGCTGGCCGCCACCCATCTGCCACTGCCGCTGCCCGATGCGGCGAGCGTCACATTGGGCTAGTCGTCGCGGTGCACCCGCTCCATCCGCTCATGGCGTTCCTGCGCTTCGATCGTCAGGGTGGCGATGGGCCGCGCCTCCAGCCGGCGCAGGCCGATCGGCTCGCCGGTCTCTTCGCAATAGCCGTAGCTGCCGTTCTCGATCCGCTCCACCGCCTGGTCGATCTTGCTGATCAGCTTGCGGGCCCGGTCGCGGGTGCGGAGTTCCAGCGCGCGGTCGGTCTCGACACTCGCCCGGTCCGTCATGTCCGCTTCTGAAATTCCGCCGGCCGACAGGCTGCTCAACGTCTCGCCCGCCTCACGCAGCAGTTCGCGCTGCCAGCGCAGCAGCTTCTGGCGAAAATACTCCATCTGCTGGGTGTTCATGAAGTCTTCGTCTTCTATCGGACGATAGTCGTTCGGGATTGTCACCAGCATGGAAAATTCGTCCCTCGCCCTAAAAGGCCCGGCCCCGCGCCAGTCTTTCTCGGCGGCCGCACCATACGGAGATGGTTGAGCTCCGCCAAGGGCTTAGCTGCCCGGACGCGAAGATTCGCGCAATGATCACGAAGCCAGCGGGTCCCGCGGCGCAATCATCTTGGTGTCGTAACGGATCTGTCCTGGTCGCGTTCGCGTCGCACCAGCTCGATGCGAGCCCGCAGCGCCAGGGCCCGCATCGCCTCCGCGATCTCCGCATCCTCGCCATCCTCGCCCTCGACCAGCCCGGCCAAGCTGCGAAGCGCCGGGCCTTCCGGGCCGCCGCCCAACATGGCCCGCTGCAGCGTGTCGAGCCCACCCAGCATGGCCCGGCCGCGGCGGCGCGCCACCGCATCGCGCGCCGATGGCATGGTGGCGTTCAGCGCCAGCAGCCCGGCCGGCAGCGCCGCGGCGGGGCAGGCCGTCGCCGCCGCCCGCGGCCGAAGCCGGAAAGCCTGGTCCGACCGCGGCGCCAGCTGCGCGGTCGTGGCCAGCGGCCAACCATTCGTACCAATTCGCATCGTCATCCCTCCTCACTGAAATGGCACGCGGCTTGCGCTGCCTGCCCCACCCGCACCGCCTCGTCCCGCCCATCCGGGCAGGAAGTGCCGTGCGGCTGGAATGGATCGATGGTGCAGGGAAATTCTTGCCGCTTCACGAAGATGCTCGTCGCGCTGGGCATGCTGGCCGGCGCCGCGATCGGTTTCGGCAGCTCCACCGCGGATGCCCAGACGGTGCGGATCAAGGACATCGCCGACATCGAGGGCGTGCGCGACAACCAGCTCGTCGGCTACGGCCTGGTCGTCGGCCTGAACGGCACCGGCGACCGGCTGCGCACCGCGATCTTCACCCGCCAGTCGCTGATCGGCATGCTTGAACGCCTGGGCGTCAACACCCGCGACAACGAGGCGCGGCTGGAGACCCGCAACATCGCCGCCGTCATGGTCACCGCCAACCTGCCGGCCTTCGCCCAGCCCGGCAGCCGCATCGACGTGTCGGTCAGCGCGCTGGCGGACGCCACCAATCTTACCGGCGGCACCTTGCTGGTCTCGCCGCTGCTGGGCGCGGATGGCGAGGTCTATGCCGTGGCACAGGGCTCGGTAACGACCGGCGCGATCGCGGCCCGCGGCGCCGGCGCCTCGATCAACCGCGGCGTGCCGACCTCGGCGCGCATCTCGTCGGGCGCCATCGTCGAGCGCGGGGTGCCCTTCGCACTCGCCGGGCGCGAGCAGATGCGCCTGTCGCTGCGCAACCCCGACCTCACCACCGCGCGGCGCATGGCCCAGGCCATCAATCGTGCGGCGGGCGAGGGCACGGCCCGCGCCACCGACCCGCGCACCGTTCTGCTGGCGCTGCGCGGCCGCGACCCTGTCTCCCTGCTGACCGACATCGAGCAGCTACGCGTCGAGCCCGACCAGGTGGCGCGCGTGGTGATCGAGGAGGCGTCGGGCACCATCGTCATGGGCGCCAATGTCCGCGTCTCCACAGTGGCGATCGCGCAGGGCAACCTCACCATCCGCATCACCGAGACGCCCCAGGTCAGCCAGCCCAACCCGCTGGGGAACGGCGAGACGGTGGTCACCCCCCGCACCCAGATCGAGATCGACGACCAGGCCGAACGCCGGCTGGGCGTGCTGCGCACCGGCGTCACCCTGCAGGAGCTGGTGCGTGGGCTGAACTCGCTGGGGGTGGGGCCGCGCGACCTGATCAACATCCTGCAATCCATCAAGGCAGCCGGCGCCTTGCAGGCCGAATTGGAGATCCGATGACCATCCAGCCGATCCAGACCCCGGTTGCCGCCGCGACGCCGCGCATGCGCCAGGCCGCCGAAGCCTTCGAGGGCCAGGTGCTGAGCCTCATGCTCAAGCCTATCTTCGCCACCGCCAACAACGCTCGCTCGGCCTTTGGCGGCGGCGCGGCGGAAGAGCAGTGGCAACCGATGATGACCGAGGCCTACGCCACCCGCATGGCACGCGCGGGCGGCCTTGGTATCCGCGATATGGTGCTGGGGCACATGCTCCGCATCCAGGAAGCCCAACAACAGGAGAGCCGCCCATGATGGACGCCGTGATCACCGCCGGGACCCGGCTTGCCGAAGCGCTGCGGCTGGAGAATGAGGCGCTGGCCGCGCTCGACCTCAACCGCGCCGCCGGGTTTGCCACCGCCAAGATGCAGGCGTCCGACGCCTTTGCCGCCGCCACCGCCGCCGCCACGAAGATCGGTGTGAAGGCGGCGGGCGAGCAGCGCGCCACCACGGCAGCCCTGGCGACCCGGTTGCAGGCGCTGGGGGCGGAGAACCGCAAGCTGCTGGAGCATGCGATCGCGCTGCAATCGCGCGTCATCGAGACCATTGCGGGTGCGGCGCTGCCGCGCGCGGCGGCCCCGGGCTACGGCGCGCTGGGGCGGGTGCGCAGCCTGCGCCAGGCGCGGGGCCTGGCGGTGTCCGCCCGGGCCTAGGAAGCGTCTTGCTCCTGGCCTTCGCGGATGGCGCCGTAGGTGCCGCCGGGCGGAGGTTCAGCTTGCTCGCGGCTGGCACCTAGCTTGCGCCACATTCCGCGGGCATAGCTTCCCGCCATGAACGATGGCGACGACAGCGAGTGGCGGGCGATCCTGGCGGGCGGCCCGGCGACCGGCCAGCTGGCGGTCTTCGCGCCCATCACGGCGCCGCCCACCGCGCCCGATGGCTGCATGGTCGTGGGCCGCCTGGCGCAGACGCTGGACGGCCGCATCGCGACCGAAGGCGGGGCATCGCAGTGGATCGGCGGCGAGGCCGACCTGCTGCACACCCACCGGCTGCGCGCCTTGTGCCATGCCGTGGTGGTCGGAGGCGGAACCGCGGCGGCCGATGACCCGCAGCTGACCACGCGGCTCTGCCGCGGGCCCAACCCGCTGCGGGTGGTGCT
>JACMRO010000149.1 GCA_014376425.1 Rubritepida sp. | reverse complement strand
GCTCTCATCGGTCGTCAGCGCGGCACCCTCGCCTACCGGCGCGGGCTCCGCGGTCACGGGCGGAAGGAAGTCGGGGGCCGCTGCAGCCGCGGTCTCGACCACGGGCACCAAAGGTGCGGGCGTGCTGGGCGGCAGGAAGGCGGGCGCGTCGGCCAGGTCGGCCGCTACTGGAGGGGCGGGCGGGGGCACGTAGGGCGCCATGGTGGCGGGCGGGATCATCGCCGGCGCGCCGACGGTGTTCGCCGCGGTGGCCGGCGGCGTCCAGGCCGGCGCGGTGTAGCTGGACCCGTCCATCCCGTTCAGCGAACCCTTCAGCGATCCATCAGGGTCGCCCGTCTTATCGACCATCCCCTTCAGGTCGAAATTTCGGATATCGCTTACTGTGCGGCGTACATCGTGGATCTGATTGCGCACCTCCTGCAGATTCGCTTCCTTCACCAGGTCGTCAGCCTGGGCCTGGAAGTCACGCAGCATCTTCTTGCCCTTCTGGATCATGCCCGCCATGCCCTTGATGGCAGTAGGCAAATCCTTCGGGCCAATGACGACCAGCGCCACCACGGCGATCAGCGCGATCTCGGACCAAGCCAGGTCGAACATCAGTACCTTCTGCGAAATTGGGCGACGCGTTTTCCTATCACCGCAGGCTTCATCTAGGAAGCCGTGCCGCCCGCGTCACCCATCGCCGAGCGGAAAGGCAAAGGCGCGCTCGGGATCGGCCGCCAGGCAGACCGCCTCGCCGCGGCGCAGCACCACACCGGGGGGCAGCCGGGCATGCACGTGAAGGACATGGCCCTCGCCATCCGGCAAGGCCATGTGGGCCATGGTGGTGGCCCCCATCAGGCGACAGGCCTCGACCTCGGCCCTGGCCGCGCTGTTCGTGCCCGCGGGCAATACGCGCAGGCCCTCGGGCCGCAGCAGCAGTCGCGCCGGGCCATCGGGCAGGGCCGCCGGCAGGTCGCCCAGGGCGCTGCGCGCCACGCCGCTCAGCACCATCGCCGGCACCTCATTCACCTCGCCAAGGAAGCGGGCGACGAAGGGGTTCTTTGGCCGCAGATACAGCTCCTCCGGCGTGCCCAGCTGCTCCACCTGGCCGTGGCGCATCAGGGCGATGCGATCGGCCATGAACATCGCCTCCTCGGCATCGTGGGTGACGATGAGGGCGGGGATGCCGGATTGCTGCAGCACGTGCAGCGTATCGTCGCGCACCTGTTCGCGCAGCCGGGCATCGAGGCTGGCGAAGGCCTCGTCCAGCAGCAGCACGGCCGGGCGCGGGGCAAGCGCGCGGGCCAGCGCCACGCGCTGTTGCATGCCGCCCGAGAGCTGGAGCGGCCAGGCGGCGCCGCGGTCCTCCAGCCGCACCCGGGCCAGCGCCTCAGCCACGCGGGCCGCACGTTCGGGGCGGGACAGGCGCGACAGGCCGAAGCCCACATTATCCGCCACCGTCAGGTGCGGAAACAGCGCGTAATCCTGAAATACGAAGCCTACCCGCCGCGCCTCGGGCGGCATGTCGCGGCCTGGCTCGGCCAGCGTGGTGCCATCCAGCGTGATGCGGCCCTGCTGCAGCGGCTCCAGACCGGCGATCAGGCGCAACAACGTGGTCTTGCCGTCGCCTGAAGGGCCGAGCAGGCACAGGATTTCGCCCGGTGCCACGTCCAGCGACACGCCGCGCAACACCTGCTTGGCGCCGAATGCGTGGTGGATATCGTGGAGGTGCAGGCCCATGCGCGGTTTGTGGCGGGTTTGTGAGGGTGGCGCTAGGCGACGGCGCGCTTCTTGCGCTTCGGTGCCGCCACCGCCGCGTGACGCGCCAGGATCGGGCCGAGGAAGCGCCCGGTGTGGCTCTCGGGCACCGCGGCAATGTCCTCGGGCGTGCCGGCCGACACGATTCGCCCACCGCCCTCGCCGCCCTCCGGCCCTAAGTCCAGCACCCAGTCGGCGGTCTTGATGACCTCCAGGTTGTGCTCGATCACCAGCACCGTGTTGCCGGTGGCGACCAGAGCGTGCAACACCTCCAGCAGCTTGCGCACATCCTCGAAATGCAGCCCGGTCGTCGGCTCGTCCAGGATGTAGAGGGTGCGGCCGGTGGCCCGGCGCGACAGCTCCTTGCTCAGCTTGATCCGCTGCGCCTCGCCGCCCGACAACGTTGTCGCCTGCTGGCCCAGATGAATGTAGCCCAGCCCCACCTCCTCCAGCATGCGCAGCTTCTCATGGATGGAGGGTACGGCGGCAAAAAACTCGCGCCCGTCGCTTACTGTCATGTCCAGCACATCGGCAATCGATTTGCCGCGGAACTTCACCTCCAGCGTCTCGCGGTTATAGCGCTTTCCCTTGCAGGTGTCGCAAGTGACGTAGACGTCGGGCAGGAAGTGCATCTCGATCTTGATCAGCCCGTCGCCCTGGCAGGCCTCGCACCGGCCCCCCTTCACGTTAAAGCTGAAGCGGCCGGGCTTATAGCCGCGCGCCCGGCTGTCCGGCAGCTCGGCGAACCAGTCGCGGATCGGCGCGAACAGGCCGGTGTAGGTGGCGGGGTTGGAGCGCGGCGTGCGGCCGATCGGCGACTGGTCGATGTCGATGATCTTATCGAGGTATTCCAGCCCCTCGATCTTCTCATGCGGCGCCGGCACCGTGCCCGCGCCCATCAGCCGTCGGGCTGTGGCGTTGTACAGCGTCTCGACGATCAGCGTGGACTTCCCGCCGCCTGAGACGCCGGCGACGCAGCAGAAGGTGCCGAGCGGGATTTCCGCCGTCACGTTCTTCAGGTTGTTGCCGGTAGCGCCGATGAGACGCAGCATTTTTTTGCGGTCGAATTTCCTGCGAGTTTCCGGCATCGGCACCGTCCGCCGGCCGGAGAGATAGGCGCCTGTGATGCTGTCGGGGTGCGCCTCCACCTCCGCCGGGGTGCCCTGGGCGATGATGCGGCCGCCTGCTGCCCCGGCCGCGGGGCCAATATCGATCAGATGGTCGGCCTGGCGAATCGCACCCTCGTCATGTTCGACAACCAGCACCGTGTTGCCGATGTCCCGCAGCCGCCGCAGCGTGCCCAGCAGCCGCTCATTGTCGCGCTGGTGCAGGCCGATGGACGGCTCGTCCAGCACATACAGAACGCCGGTCAGCCCCGAGCCGATCTGGGATGCCAACCGAATGCGCTGCGACTCGCCGCCCGACAGCGTGGCCGAGGCGCGGCCCAGCGACAGGTAGTTCAGCCCGACATCGACCAGGAACTGCAGCCGCTCCTCGATTTCCTTGAGGATGCGGCGCGCGATATCCGCCCGCTGCGGCGTCAGCGTCGCGGCCACGGTGGCGAACCAGGCGCGCGCATCGCTGATCGAGAGCCGGCACACCGCGCCGACATGGCTATCCGCCACCCGCACGCTCAGCGACTCGGGTTTCAGGCGGAACCCGGTGCACACATGGCACGCTTTCTGCGCCTGATACCGCGACAGATCCTCGCGCACCCAGGCGTTGTCGGTCTCACGGAAGCGGCGTTCCAGGTTGGGAACCACGCCCTCAAACGCCTTCTGCACCTCATAGGCGCGCAGGCCGTCCTTGTAGCGCAGCGTGATCGGTTCTTTGCCGGTTCCCTGCAGGATGGCCTGGCGGAATTCCTCCGGCAATTCGCTCCAGGGCCGATCCATGCGCTGCCTGAAATGCTTAGCCAGGCTGTCGAGGGTCTGGTCGTAATAGGGCGAGTTGGCGTTCACCCAGGCCGCTATGGCACCGTCCTTCAGGGCCTTGTTGTCGTCGGGCACCACCAGTGCCGGGTCGAAGAACGTCTCGGTGCCCAGCCCATCACAGGCTGGGCACGCGCCCTGCGGCGAGTTGAAGGAGAACAGCCGCGGTTCGATCTCCTCGATGGTGAAGCCGCTGACCGGGCAGGCGAATTTCTGGCTGAAGACGGTGCGAGCGCCGGACTCGGCGTCCTCCACATAGGCAATGCCCTCGGCCAGGGCGAGCGCGGTCTCGAAACTGTCCGCCAGGCGGGCGCCCATGCCGTCACGCACCACCACGCGGTCCACCACCACCTCGGTGTCGTGCTTCAGCTTCTTGTCCAGCTTGGGCGCGTCGCCGATCTGGTAGAGGGTGCCGTTGATCTTCACCCGCTCGAAGCCGCGTCGCTGGAACTCCAGCAACTCCTTGCGGAATTCGCCTTTTTTGCCGCGTGCGATGGGGGCCAGCAGCAACAGCCGCGTGCCCTCGGGCATCCCGGCGACGCGGTCAACCATCTGGCTCACGCTCTGCGCCTCGATCGGCAGGCCGGTCGCCGGGCTGTAAGGCACGCCCACCCGCGCCCACAACAGACGCATGTAGTCGTAGATTTCCGTCGCAGTCCCTACCGTGCTGCGCGGGTTGTGGCTGGTGGTCTTCTGCTCGATGGAGATCGCCGGGCTCAGCCCCTCGATGCTGTCCACATCGGGCTTCTGCATCAGCTGCAGGAACTGCCGCGCATATGCGCTAAGGCTCTCGACATAACGTCGCTGCCCCTCGGCATAAATTGTGTCGAAGGCAAGCGAGGACTTGCCCGAGCCCGACAGCCCGGTAATCACCGTCAGGCTGTCCTTCGGAATATCGACGTCGAGGTTTTTGAGGTTGTGCTCGCGGGCGCCGCGAACGCGGATGTACTTGCCGTCGGGCTTCTCGGCGGGGGTGTCGCGCGGCATGACGAATCCAGAATGTTCGCGTTGCGTTCGCATCGGGTATGGCAGCCCGGCAACGCGGATGCTAGGGAGAGCACTCGAATAAGGTCCGCCTCGCCGCGCGATCAAGGGCTGTCCCGGCCTGATCATAACGCGCTATGGACTTGTCTGCTCTGCAAGGAATTGTCGCCATGGCTGGCAGCGTCAACAAGGTTATCGTCCTCGGCCGGCTCGGCCGCGACCCGGAGGTTCGCAACTTCCAGAATGGCGGGAAGGTGGTGAACCTGCGGGTCGCCACCGGCGAACGCTACAAGGACCGCGAAGGCAACATGCAGGAGAAGACCGAATGGCACTCGGTCGCCATCTTCAACGAGAAGCTGGGTGAGATCGCCGAGCGCTACCTGAAGAAAGGCAGCCAGGTCTATCTCGAAGGCCAGCTTGAAACCCGGAAGTGGCAGGACAAGGACGGTGCGGAAAAATACAGCACCGAGGTCGTGCTGCGGAATTTCCGCGGCGAGCTGACGCTGCTGGATAGCCGTGGCGCGGGTGCGGGTAGCGGCGATGATGACTCCTATGCCGGTGACGCGCCGGCCCCTGCCCGCTCGGGCGGCGGCGGGTACGGCGGCGGGCGGGGCGCAGCGCCCGCCGCCGCTCCCGCAAACGCCTCCAGCCGGGGCGGCTGGGACAACAAGAAGAGCGACCTGGACGACGACATTCCGTTCTAAGACCCCGGCAGCGCCGGCGGTGCGTTGGAAAGGGCGGGCTGGCCGACATGCCATGCCGCCGGCCTGTCGCGTAAGGGGGGCCGACGTTGGCCCTCTTCCGCTGGCCCTCTTCCGAGAGGCACGGTTTCGGGATCGGTAAGGTGGCTTCGTTGGCGGAGCGGTCCTGACTGCGGCCGCCAAAGGCGCCCCGGCCAGGTTGCCATGCAATTTTCACATCACCGCACCGCCGTCGCGGGTAGCCTGTGGCCATGGACAGCACCGCACGTCACATCCTCAATCTGCACCGTCGTGGCGCCCTGCGCGGCGCTCTGGGGCTCGCTGCCCTGGCCGCCTTGCAGCCGGCCCGTGCCCAGCCTGGGATGCCCATTTTCCGGAACTACCCCTTCACACTGGGCGTCGCCAGCGGCGACCCGTTGCCGGACGGGGTGGTGCTGTGGACCCGCCTGGCGACCGACCCCCTGGCGTCCATGGGCGGCCTGCCGCACGTCGCCTTTCCGGTGACCTGGGAGGTGTCGGAGGATGACCGCTTCACCCGCATCATCGCCCGCGGCGAGGAGCTGGCCCGCCCCGAACTGGGCTTCTCGATCCATGCCGAGGTGACCGGCCTGGCCGCCGCCCACAGTTACTTCTATCGCTTCCGCAGTGGGCGGGAGGTCAGCCAGACCGGCCGCACCCGCACCGCGCCGGCGGCCGACGCCCGGCCAGAGCGGCTGCGCTTCGTCTCCGCCGGGTGCCAGCATCTCGAGCAGGGCCACTTCACCGCCTGGCGCCACGTGGCCGAGGAGGCCGATCTCGACTTCGTCTTCCATTCCGGCGACTACATCTATGAATATCGCGGCGTGCTGCCCAGCCAGCCCAGCTGGGGCCCGATCTTGCGCACCCACCAGGGCGACGAGATCCACACGCTCGACCATTACCGCCAGCGCTACGCCCAGTATCACGCCGACCCTGACCTGATGGCCGCCCACGCTGCCCACCCATTCATCATGTCCTTCGACGACCACGAGGTCGATAATGACTGGGCCGGCCCGCACAGTGAGGAGGCTGGCCTCCCGCCCTTCCCCATCGCAGTGCCGCCGGAGGTCTTCGCCCTGCGCAAGCAAGCAGCCTTCCAGGCATGGTGGGAGAACATGCCGCTTCGCCGCGCCCAACTGCCGCGCGGGCCCGAGATCACCGCATACCGCCGTCTGGATTATGGCCGGCTGGCCCGGTTGCATGTGCTCGATACCCGCAGCTGGCGCGACGACCAGCCCTGCGGCGGAACGCCTGCCGTGCAGCGCCCCTGCGACGCGCTGGGGCGGCCCGACCAGCAGATGCTCGGCACCGCCCAGGAAGCCTGGTTGATGGACGGGATGGCGGGGGCCACCTGGAACATCTTGGCACAGCAGGTACTCGTGATGCCGCGCGACCTGCCCGGCGGCATGGTGAATGTCGACAAATGGGACGGCACGCCCGCCGCCCGCGAACGCCTGTTGCGCGGCATCGCCGACCGCCGACTGGGCGGCGCGGTCGTGCTGACCGGCGACAGCCATAATGCTTGGGTAGCGGACCTGAAGCTGGGCGATGCGATCGTCGCCACTGAATTCGCCGCAACCTCGATCACCAGCCTGGGCGACGGCAGCGAGACGCTGGCCAGCACGCCAGAGCTGCTGAGCCGCAATCCACACATCCATTTTCACAGCGCCCGGCGCGGCTATTCGCTGCACGACGCCACGCCCGCCCGCATGGCGGTCATGCAGCGGGTGGTCCCCTACGTTACCCGCCCCGGCGCCCCGCGTGAGGATCGCGGGGTGTTCGTGACCGAAGCGGGCCGCCCCGGCATCCAGCGCGGTTGATCCGCGAGACCGCGGAACCGCGTTCGGGTCGGCCGCGACATGATGGAGGAGGGTTACGACAAGTCCCGCCGTGGCCTGGACTGGCTGGTGCAGGAACAGCGACTGGCTCGGAGCGCCGGACGGGCGGTCGCGGCGCTCCTGGGCAACATGTTGCCGGCTAAGGAGCCTGAGAACCGGTTGATGGGCCAGAGCCATCACGAGATTCTCAAGACCGGGCGAGACATGATGTCGGACGTCACTGCCGAGGCGAAGCACCGTGCCGGCGAGGAGGTCGAGGCTGCGAGGAGCCGCCTTTCAGCCCCCGTGCATCACTGACGCAGGCGGTGGCCGGGCTTGGGGCCGGGCTGGGCGATGCGGCCGCCGGTGCGGCGCGCAACCTGGCAGGCCAGGCCAAAGGCGCGATCCATGACGCGGCCGACAGCGCCCAGGGTCAGACCGACAGGTAGGCCCGCCGCGCCGCCTCATCGGTCATCAAGGCAGCCATGGTGCCGCCCCAGCGCACCACGCCTTTTTCGATGATGCTGGCGCGGTCGCTGACCGCGTAGGCGAAGGACAGGTTCTGCTCGGACAGCAGCACGCTCAACCCTTCGGCCTTCAGCGCCAGGATCGCGGCCGCCATGCGTTCGACGATGACCGGCGCCAGTCCCTCGCTCGGCTCGTCGAGCAGGATGAGGCGCGGATTGCCCATCAGCGTGCGGCCGATGGTCAGCATTTGCTGCTCACCACCACTCATCCGGCCGCCCGGGCGCCGGCGCATCGCCGCCAGGCTGGGAAAGAGTTCGCATACCCGCTCGACGCTCCACGGGCGCTGCCCGTCGCGTGGCTTTTGCCGGCCGCATTCCAGGTTCTCCTCGACCGTCAGTTCGGCGAAGATGCGCCGGTCCTCTGGCACGTAGCCCAGCCCGGCGCGGGCGATCTCGAAGGGGGCGCGGCCGGCGATGGCCTGGCCCAGAAAGGTGACCCGCCCCGCGCTGGGCGGCACCAGACCCATGATCGCCTTCATGGTCGTCGACTTGCCGGCCCCGTTGCGGCCCAGCAGCACATGCACCTCGCCTGGCTCGACCGTGAGCGAGACGCCGTCGAGGATGTGCGCGCGGCCATAATGCGCATGCAGCCCGTCCACCGTCAGCATCAGTGGGATGATCCGAGGTAGACTTCGCGCACCCGGGGATCAGCACGCACCTCATCAGGCCGCCCCTCGGCCAGCATGGCGCCGCGGTCCAGCACCAGCAGCCGGTCGGCATGAGTGAAGACGACGTCCATGTCATGCTCTGTGAACAGCACGGCGATGCCGCTCTGCCGCGCGATTGTGGCGGTGAGCGCCATGAGGGCGACGCGCTCGGCCGGCGCCATTCCGGCGGTCGGCTCATCCATCAGCAGCAGGCGCGGCGCGTTCGCCAGGGCGATGGCCAGCTCGACCCGCTTCAGGTCGCCATAGGCCAGCACGCCGCAAGGCCGCGCCGCCTGGGCCGCCATGCCCACGCGATCGAGCAGCGCCAGCGCCGGCGCCGGGTCCTCTGCCGCTACGGGACGCCACAGCCCGAACAGCCGCCGCGCATGGGAAAGCAAGGCCATCTGCACATTCTCCAGCACCGAAAGGCTGCCGAAGGTCGCGGTGATCTGAAAGGTGCGCCCCACCCCCAGGCGCCAGATCACGCGGGGTGGCAGGCCGGTGATGTCACGCCCATCCAGCCGAACGGTGCCGGCATCTGGCCGCAGCTGGCCGTTCAGCATGTTGAAGCAGGTCGACTTGCCGGCGCCGTTGGGGCCAATCAACGCCAGCAATTCGCCGCCGGCCACCCGCAGCGACACATCGCGCACCGCCCGCACGCCGCCGAACGACTTCTGCAGCCCCTGTACTTCAAGCACGCCGGAAGCCTGCAAGGCCACGCGGGAAGAACAGCACGAGTGCGATGATGATGGCGCCCAGAGCCGCCCGCCACAGCTCGGTTACTCGCACCAGCTGCTCGTGCAGGCCCGTATAGGCCAGCGCGCCGATCACCGGTCCGATCAATGTCTGCACACCGCCCAGCAGAACCATCAGCAGCGCATCGACACTGCGCGGGATGGCCATGGTGGTGGGAAAGACGCTGCCCTTGCCGAAAGCGAAGAGCGCGCCCGCCAGGCCCGCGAACGCCGCGGCCAGGGCGAAGGCCAGCCAGCGCACCTTGAATGCGTCGATGCCGATCGCCTCAGCCCGTAGGGCGCTGTCGCGCTGGGCGCGGAGCGCATACCCCATTGGCGCGAATATGACCCGGCGCAGCAGCCAGGTTCCGCCCAGGCACAAAGCCAGTGACAGATAGGCATAGGCCAGTTTCGGAACCGCCCAGGCGCTGGGCCAGACGCCGAGAATGCCATTATCCCCGCCCGTGACCTCGACCCACTGAAAGGCGGTGGACCAGGCGATCTGCGCGAAGGCCAAGGTCAGCATGGCCGAATATACCCCCGAGAGCCGCACGCAGAAAAAGCCGAATAGCAGCCCGACCAGCCCGGCTGCGAAAGGCGCCGCCAGCAGGCCTACCTCCATGGGGGCCGCGGCATGCTTGACCAGCAAGGCAGCGGCATAGGCGCCGGCGCCGAAATAGGCGGCGTGGCCGAAACTCGCCATGCCGCCCGGCCCCATGATGAAGTGCAGGCTTGCGGCGAAAAGCACGGCGATGGCGAGTTCGCTCAGCACCACCAACGCGTAGTCGCCCAGGAAGGGTGGCAGCACGACGCACAGCACAAGTGCCAGCGCGACCACCGCCCTGCCCCGCCCCGTCAGCCCGGCAAGCGGCGGCTCGGGCAGTGTCACGCTTGCGGCATGGCCGCCCGGCCGCTTGCCCAGCAACCCATAGGGTCGCACCACCAGCACCACGGCCATGACCAGGAACACCAGCACCAGCGTGATGCGTGGAAAGACCAGGATACCGAAGGCCTGCAACTGCCCGATCAGCAACGCCGCCAGCGCCGCCCCGGGCAGCGATCCCAGCCCACCCACCACCACGACGACGAAAGCCTCGGAAATGATCGCCAGGTCCATGTTGAGATTGACACTCTCCCGCGGCACCTGCAGCGCGCCGCCCAGCCCAGCCAGGGCGGAGCCCAGGAAAAACACCCCGGTGAACAGCCAGCGCTGGTTGACGCCAAGCGCGCCGACCATCTCGCGGTCCGCCGTCGCGGCCCGCACCAGCACGCCGAACCGGGTTCGTTGGAACAACAGCCACAACAGCAGCAGAACGACGCCGCCGATGCCGATCAGCACCAGGTCGTAAAGCGGAAACCGCTCGCCCAGCACATCCACCGCGCCGCGCAGGCCCGGTGCGCGGGGGCCGAGCAGATCCTGCGGCCCCCACACCGCCAGCGCCAAATCCTGCACCACCAGCACAACACCGAAGGTGGCCAGCAGCTGGAATAACTCGGGTGCCTTGTAGATGCGGCGCAACACCAGCACCTCCACCACTACGCCAATGACTCCGGTAAGCAACGCTGCCAGGACCACGCCGCCCCAGAACGGGAAATGCCCGCGCGGCAACCAGGTCACCAGGCTGTACGCCAGGTACGCCCCCAGCATGTACAGGCTGCCATGCGCGAAATTGACAATGCGCGTGACCCCGAAGATCACCGTCAGCCCCGCCGCCACCAGGAACAACGACGCAGCCGACGCCAGGCCCGACAGGCCCTGAACGAGAAGATGCGACATTCAGGCGGCGGGGGTGAGGGGTTGCGCGGGCAGCCCGCAAGGGGCTTTGCCCCCTGCACCCCCACCAGGGGCGACCCGCCCCTGGACCGTGATAAGTTTGGGCGTGGGGGGAGGGGGCAGGCGCGCGTGTCGGCCAGGGGAGCGCGTTCCCCCTCCCCCCACGCCCAAACCTCCTGGGGTGCAGGGGCCTTTCGGCCCTTGCCGGGGGTGTCGGGGGCAGAGCCCCTGACGAGCGTCCCGCGCAGCCCCCTCACCCCTGCGGCCGGAGTGTCCGCACCACCTCGTCCGAGGGCAGGTAGGCGCGGCCATCGGCGTAGCGCCAGTCGGTCATGACGCCACGGTTCTGGCGCAGGATAGTGCGGCCAATATACGCGCCCAGGGTGGATTGATGGTCGATGGCGCGG
>JACMRO010000148.1 GCA_014376425.1 Rubritepida sp. | reverse complement strand
TGGGAAGCGGCAACCTAGAAGAGCATTGACCTGCCGCGATGTGACCCAGCGCACAGCCCGTGGCACTTCAGCATGGCTAGGACAGCCCATTCGTTAATGAATTGGAGCGTCCGTTGCCAAGCAACGCCCACCCTCGCATCGAAATGCGCAGCCATTGGTTGGGAGCCGGCTTGATGGTCGTGCTGCTGCTGGGCAGCGCGGTGGCCGCCCAGGCCGGGCTAGAAGCCCCGCCCGACCCTGCTGGAGAGACGGAAGCCTTCATAGCCGAGGGCGCCGTTGGCACGCTCGTCTTGCCGGCCGTCGCGCCGGACTGGCACACCCCCGCCATCGTGATCCTGCAGGATGGCGAGCAGCCCGACGGCCGCGCCAGCCGTTACACGAATCAGCTTCTGGGCGCGGGTTTCGCCGTGCTGGAGATGGTCTACCTGCCGGGCGATGGCCTGGCAGCGGTGCTCACCGCCCTGGCGCTGCACCCCCGCGTGGCGGGCCAGACGATTGGCCTGCTCGGCTTTGGCGCGGGCGCCAGGCTGGCGCCCGAATGGTCCGGACCCATGGGCGCGCGAGCACTGCTTTATCCAGGCTGCGCCGGGTTGGTACCCGCGGCGATGCGGGGCGAGGCAGTGCTATTGATGCATGGCGCGGCCGACCCCGCGAATAAACCCGGCGCCTGTGCCAGATTGGGCGAAACCATGGGCGCGTCGGGCGGGGCGGTGCGGCTGCGGATCCTCAATCAGGCCAGCTACGCATGGGATTTCCCCGCCTTTTCCGGCGAGGATCGTGCGCTGCTAATCCGGCCGGACAGTCCCGGCCGTGTGATCGCCGTGGCGTGGCCAGCAATGGCCGCCCTGTCGGCCGCCGAAGTGGCCGGATTCTTTGCGACCAACCTGTTTGGTCGGCGGCCGTGAGGGGCGCGTTGACCGGCGGGTTGGGCCGCCTCGGGGATTTTGGGCTTTTTGCGCCGCTGCTGGCCGTAGCCGTGGGGTGGCTGCTGCCGTCGCTGGCCCAAATCGGTTACGCGCTTTTGGTCCCCTCGGTCATCCTGATGTTCGCGATGACCGTGGCCATGGTCGAACCAGGCCGGCTGCATTGGCACGAGATCTGGCCGGCGATTGGGCTTGCGCTCAGCAACCTGCTGCTCTCACCCCTGCTCGCGCATGGCTTCGCGGTGGCCCTGGGGCTGGATGAGGTGGGCGGCTGGATAGTGTTGGTCGCGGCCTGTCCGGCGGCAGGCGGCGCCACGCTGGTTGCGGGACTGCTGGGCCTCGCCATGCGGCCTATACTGCTGGCGCAGCTTTTATGCTTTCTCGCTCTACCGGTGACAGCCCCGCTGGTGGCGGCGTTGATACTCAACGCGGCAATGATTGACCCTTGGGTGCTGTTCCAGCGCATGGCGGTCGTGGTGGCGCTGCCTTGCCTGCTGGGCCTTGCCCTCCGCAGGGCGCTGCGCGGCGGCCTCGCCCTGCGCCCTTTGCGCGGAGTGGGCACGCTCGCGCTTTGCTGCATCGGGCTGGCGCTGGCGCATGGTCTCTCCGGCAAGCTCGAAGCCTCCATCCCCTGGGCCACCTGTGTTCTGGGCCTGGGCCTGGCCTCACTGGCCGGTGGCGCGCTGGGCTTCACCACGGGCGTGCTGTCGGGCCGGCTCGGCGGGGCGCGGTTGGGTTCCTCCTTCGCGCTGGGCGGCGCGGTCCGCAATGTCAGCCTGCTTTGGAGCGCCACCATGGGCCTCAGCACGCCGGAGGGGGAGGCCGTGATGGTGCTGGGCACACTCTGGACTTTTGTACTCCCTGCTTTGCTCGCGCCGTTGAGTTGGCAGCGGAATCGCTCAGGGCACGGTATTGCACCCGGCGGTGCCAGCGCTGATCGCGGCCAGCGACGCGGGATGATCACCCCACAGTTCCGGGCGGTTTACGAGGCTCCGGCTGAGGGGCTTCGGAATCGTTGCCGACCATGACCCAGACTACGCATGGCATGGGACCGGTGAGGGCGGAGGCCTGGCCGACCACGGCCGCCCTGTCGGCCGCCGAAGTGGCCGGATTCTTCGCGACCAACCTGTTTGGTCGGCGGCCGTGAGGGGCGCGTTGACCGGCGGGTTGGGCCGCCTCGGGGATTTTGGGCTTTTTGCGCCGCTGCTGGCCGTAGCCGTTGGGTGGCTGCTGCCGTCGCTGGCCCTACTCGGTTACGCGCTGCTGGTACCCTCGGTCATTCTGATGTTCGCGATGAGCGTGGCCATGGTGGAACCGGGCCGGCTGCATTGGCGTGAGGCGTGGCCGGCAATCGGCCTCGCGCTGTGCAACCTACTGCTCGCACCCCTGCTGACCCACGCCCTGGCGTTGGCCATGGGGTTGGATGAGGTGGGTGGATGGGTAGTACTGGTCGCGGCCTGCCCGGTGGCGGGGGCGGCCACGCTGGTCTCGGGGCTGCTGGGCCTCGCCATGCGGCCGATGCTGCTGGCACAGCTTCTGTGCTTCTTCGCCCTGCCGGTGACGGCCCCCTTGGTGGCGGCCTTGATGCTCGATGAGCTGGTCGTGGACCCCTCGATTCTGTTCCAGCGCGTGGCCATGATGGTGGCGCTGCCGAGCCTTCTGGGCCTGGCGCTGCGCCAAGCCCTGCGCGGCGAATGCCGCGGCCTCGCCTTGCGCCCCATGCGGGGGGTTGGAACACTCGGGCTATGCGGCATCGGGCTTGCGCTCGCTCATGGGCTTTCCAGCAGGCTTGAGCTCGGCATCCCCTGGGCGGCCTTTTTTCTCGGCCTGGCCATCGCCGCGCTCGTCGGCGGCATGCTGGGTGGGGGCACGGGCACGCTGTCGAGGCGTTTGGGGAGGCGCCCGGCTTGGCGCTTCCCGCACGCTGGGCGGTGCTTTGCGCAATGCCAACCTGCTGTGGAGCGCCAGGATCGGCCTCAGTTCGCCGGAAGGCGAGGCTGTGATGATGCTGAGCACCCTGCGGGCCTACTTCCTGCCGGCTCTGCTTGGCCTGCACCAATGGCGGCCAGTGCCTTTCCGCCGCGCGCGGGCTCTGGCCCTGGGGCGGCGAGCATGATCTGGACGGGACCGGTGAGGGTTGAGCCCTCGCCGGTGATGGCGGCCTTGTCGGCCGCCAGACTAACCGGTTTTTTCGCGATGAGCCTGATCGGCCAACGGCCATGAAGCGCGACCTTGCGGTTGGCCTGAGCCGGATCGGGGACTGGGGGCTTTTCGCGCCGATTTCGGTGTTTTTGTTAGGGATTGCCGTGCCACCATTGGCACTGTTGGGCCAGCTGATGCTGATCCCCTGCGTCATCGTGCTGCTGACGATGAGCGTGGGTATCGCTGAACCCGGCCGGATCGAGCGTTGCGAATGGCCGCCCGTGATCCTGCTCGCAGCCTGCAACCTGGTCGGCACACCTCTTTTGATGCATGCGCTTATGCTGTTCTTCGGGCTGAGTGAGTCGGGGGGCTGGCTGGTCCTCGTCGCGGCTTGCCCAGCGGCTGGTGGTGCGGCGCTGGTCGCGACGCTGCTGCGCCTGCCGGTGCGGCCGCTGCTGCTGGCGCAACTTCTGGGATTCTTCGCCTTGCCGCTGACGGCGCCACTGATCGCGTGGCTCGTGCTGGAGGGTGCGGTCGTCAGCCCCACGGCGCTGCTGTTGCGCGTGGTGCTGATGGTAGGGGCGCCGGTGCTGCTGGGTTATGCGCTACGGCGGTATCTGGGGGAGCGGAGGCGGCTGGTCCTGGCGCGGCCCCTGCGCGGAATGGGAGTGGTGGCGCTGTGTGGCATCGCACTGGCCATTGCAGACGGCCTGCAGCGGGTGGATGTGACCGCCCCGATCTGGGGCGATGCACTGCTGGGCCTCATGGCGGCCTCGCTGCTTGGTGCGACGCTGGGCCTGCTGGCGGCGGCGGCAAGCGCGCGGGGGCTGCTGCGTGGCTTCGCGTTGGGTGGGGCGGTGCGCAATGTCAGCCTGCTCTGGAGCGCGACGCTTGGCCTGGCGCCACCTGAGGGCCAGCTGGTGATGATGCTGGGCACGCTGTGGACTTTGCTGCTGCCGGCGCTGATTGGGCTGTTGACCTGGCAACGGGATCGCTCGCGGCGCGGGATGCGCCTTGCGACGTCAGCGCCTATCGCAGCCGGCGACGCGGATTGAGTACGCCGCAGCTTCGCACCGACCGAAGAGCTCAGGCTGAATGGAAGCGACCCAGGTGCCAAACAGGCTCCGGTCGCCGCATGGGACGGGTGGCGGGCGACCCATGCAGCGGCTCAAGGGCTGATCGAAGCCGTACCAAGGTGTTCGCTAGAGGTAAGAATTTCGGGCGAGTGGGGTGCGAAACACAGCAAGTGCAGGTCCGTCGGCGGCTGCCCAACCATCCACCGCGTCACCTTGGATAATATCGCTACGGACTACACCGTCATTGCGGTGATCAACGACGTCAAAATTTGCAAACACTCCATCGCAGACCCCTACTCATGCTCACCAGTGCGGCTCCGGCCATTGTTATGCTTAAAGACGCTCGGCTTCAATGACGCAGTAGTATAAGTTGCCACGGTTACAAACGCTGCTGCTATCAGTATTACATGCCCAACAATACTTGCAGGAATCAAAGCGTAGCTACCGACGGCCAGCAGGCTAGCGACTGCCCACATGAAGCCGAGTACCTGCAATACATAGTGCCTCATTGATAGATCGGTAATATGGCGCAGCGGGCTAACCTCAGCATTAAAAATGTAGTTCCACGCAAAAACAACCGCTCGCCGCATGACTGTAACTCCAAATTGTGGCCACCTCGCGCTAAACGCGGAGGCAATTTCGCTGACGGTCCTGCCCTATATATGTGGAGGTGACCAATTACGGTTTGTAAACGTTGATGAGACTTTTGGGTAATTAGGCAAGTTCACCTGGCAAACACGGCGCGCCCGGGAGCGGCCCTAAATGGTGCGGGCCGCACTCAAGCTCGGATGGGCAGAACGCACGCAGGGCGCGGCGAACTATCACCCCGCCATGGTGGGCAGCAGAACGGTCAGCAGGAAACCGCAAAGCGGCAGCATAATAACTAAACGGGCAACAATTGACCTCGGACCGGCACCCCGAGGGCTTGTGGTTCGTGCCAGAACTGTACCGCATCATCCGCAAGTAGCGCACCGCCAAGCGTCGCCAGAGGGTTATCACCACATCCGCCGCGCCCATCTCTCGCGCTGTTCAGAAGAGACGCTTGCCATGCAGCATTCGGCCATTGCCACAAAGCGACCCCTGGCACGCCTTGAGGATGCGGCCCGCTTTGCTGCCTGGGCCTTCACGCCCTTCCACCGGCTGGCCGCGCGCGAGCTGTACGGATTGCTCGCAGCGCGCGCCTTCACGGCGAACGGCCTCTACCTCAACCTCGGCTATTGGAAGACTTCGCGGACCATCGACGAGGCCTGCGCGGCCCTGGCGATGCTGGTCGCCGACGCCGCAGGCATGGGGCCCGATGACGATGTCGTCGATGTCGGCTTCGGCTTTGCCGACCAGGACATGCTGTGGATGGAGCGGGTCTCCCCCCGCCAAATCACCGGGCTGAACATCACGCCGATGCAAGTGCGCCTGGCGCGGCAACGTGTGCGCCGCCGCGGCATGGCGGACCGGATCACGCTGATCGAAGGCTCCGCCAGCGCGATGCCGCTGCCCGATGCCTGCTGCGACGTCGTGACCGCCGTGGAATGCGCCTTTCATTTCCACACGCGCGCAGACTTCCTCGCCGAGGCCTTTCGCGTGTTGCGGCCGGGCGGGCGGCTCGTGCTGGCGGATATCATCCGTGCGGCGCCCGAGCCCGATGGGTTCCGGCGACGGGTGCAGGATGTCACCTGGCGCCTGTTCGCCGAGAAGTTCGCCGTGCCGGCTGCGAATGCCGACCAGCGTGCGCCCTATGCGGCGAAGCTGCGCGCGGCGGGCTTCGATCGGGTGGAGGTGCGGCCAATCGGTAGTCAGGTTTTCCCGGGGTGGCATCAGGCCCTGCGCGCGGATCCGGCGTTGTTCGCCAGGCTGCCGCTGGCCGGCCGGCTGCCCTATCGATTCTTGCTTAACTTCGATGCGCGCACGGTGTATGCCGCGCTGGACTATGTGCTGGCGACCGCGCGCAAGCCCGCGCAGAAGGGAGAGCCGGATGGCGTTGTATGACTTCACCGCCAGGCTGACCACGGGCGAGGACCAGGCTCTCGCCGCCTATCGCGGCCGCGCCCTGCTGATCGTCAACGTCGCCTCGCAGTGCGGCTTCACACCGCAATACACAGGGCTGCAAGCGCTGCATCAGGAATACGCGCCGCGCGGGTTTGCTGTGTTGGCCTTTCCCTGCGACCAGTTCGGCCATCAGGAACCTGGGTCTGACGCGGACATCGCCGCCTTCTGCGAGCGCCGTTTCGGCGTGACCTTTCCAATCTTCGCCAAAATCGATGTGAATGGGCCGCGTGCGCACCCGCTGTACGTCTGGCTTAAGCAACAAAAGGGCGGGCTGCTCGGCAGCGGAATTAAGTGGAACTTCACCAAATTCCTCGTGGACAAAAGCGGCCGAGTCCGCGCCCGTTTCGGGCCGACGACCACCCCGGATGGGCTCTCGCGCGATGTTGCGGCTTCAGTTTAATACCGAAGACACCAGCGCACCCAGCCCCGCGACTAACTGCTATCAGATGGGTTCATGGCTGGAGCGGCGCTCGCGCTAAAGGTGCATGGCTGATCCGCGATTGTATCCGCAGCGCTTAGCCACAAGTCGTGGGCTCGGCGGTTGGCGCCGACCAGCATCAAGCCAGGACGTGGCGGGATGCGCCAAGAAGGATACCCTCGATGACCATTCTGTTCACAAGCCTCGCTGGCGCGATGCTCACACTGCTGGTGTTATCCGGCCATGTCGTCGCACAGCGTATGCGCGGCGATTTGGAAGTTGTTGTCAGCCGGCGGCGCATGCCCTCAGGCGGCGCTTCTGACGTGGCTTGATGAGTGTTTCCCAGGCCCCGTCCCGCCCTGCCGCCAGCGCGGCGATGATTGGAGAGGGCGTGGCGGTGGTCATTGGTGCCAGCGGCGGGATCGGCGCCGCCCTGTTCGGCGCGCTCAGGGCCGGCGGTGGCTACCGCGACGTGGTGGCATTTAGCCGGGTCAGTACGCCTGGGTTCGACATCACCGACGAGGCCAGCCTGCGCGACGCCGCCGCCAGCCTCGGGCCAGCTGTACCGCGTTTGGTGGTCGACGCGACCGGCTTTCTACATGACGGCAAGCAGCGGCCGGAGAAGAGTTGGCGTGAACTGGACCCCGCGCAGATGGCGCGCGCCTTCGCGTTGAATGCCATCGGCCCTGCGTTGATCATGAAGCATTTTCTGCCGCTGCTCCCGGTCGAACGGGTGTCGATTTTTGCCACGCTCTCGGCCAAAGTGGGCAGTATTGGCGACAACCGATTGGGTGGCTGGTACAGCTACCGTGCCTCAAAGGCCGCGCTGAACCAGTTGGTGCACACCGCCGCTATCGAACTCGCCCGCAGCCGACCAGAGGCCATTTGCGTGGCACTGCATCCTGGAACCGTTGCCACCCCCCTCTCCGCGCCCTTCGCAAAAGCAGGGCTGGAAGTTCGAGATGCCGATACCGCAGCACTGGAGCTATTGGCGGTTTTGGCGCGCCTGACGCCCGCCGATAGCGGAGGCTTTTTTGACCACAAGGGCCACGCTCTGCCCTGGTAATCAACGACAGATGCTGTTGGGGTTGTGCGCTTGGATGCGTGCGCAACGTCGCAGGTTCACAATCTCATTGGGCGGCACCTGCGGGCGGCAAGACTGGCCGAAGTTGCCGAATGGGGTCGGCCGCGAATTAGGCATGGCCGGGCCCGCTGAGGCGCGGTGATCGTCAATGAAGGCAATCATCGCTTGAAGCGGCGGTCGAGCTCCGCCTGAGCAAAATATGCGCTCGCCTTGCGCAGGATCTCGTTGACCTGGCGCGACCCCCAGTTCTTCCGCTCCAGCGACTTCAACCGGGCGGCAATCTCCGTCATCGGGCCGGGGCGGCGCCCGGTATCTCGCTCGGTCTTTTTCACCCCCCCCACTTGTTCAGCGTCTGCGCTGAGCCGCCGAACTTGGCTGCGATCGACAAGATCGTGGCCCAACGGGATGGATGCTGCGCCTCATGATCCAGCACCATTCGCACAGCGCGGTCCCGCACCTCAGGCGAAAATTTGTTCGTCGTCTTGCTCGGTATCGCTCCAGCCTCTCAGGAGTTGGAGCCTCCGACAAATCCAGGGCGCTCCAGCTGGCGCGGGCGGGACATGATCGTTCATCCCATGCTGAAGGCCAGCGCCGTGCGGGTTCGCCCGCCCCTGCAGTTCATGCGATAAAGTGCGATAAGTCTGGGTCCGAAAACGAATGGCCATGAAAACGAACTCCTTCCGCCGCCGTACCCTGCTAAGCGCCGACGTCCTGCCGCTTGCTGCCCCCGCCCTTGGGCAGGAAGTGTTTCCATCCCGTCCGCTGCGCCTGATCGTCGGCTTCACGCCGGGCGGCGCGACCGACATCTCAGCCCGCGCCATCGCGCCCAAGATGGGCGAGGCGCTGGGCCAACCCGTGATA
>JACMRO010000147.1 GCA_014376425.1 Rubritepida sp. | reverse complement strand
CCCGCACCTGCCGCCTGCGCGGCGACCCCTCGGGCGCCCGCCCGCGCCATGCCTTCCGCCCGCACCGCCCCCCCCAGCAGCAGGCCGGTGAGGGGCCGGGGCAGGGCGGCCAGTTCAGGGAAGTCCGCCATCGCCAGCGCCCCCGGCGTCAGACGGTGCGTCGCGCCCTGGATGATCATGACATGGGGCGCCGCCACCGGACGGTCATGCGCGCCGAGCACCAGCAGGTCGAAATCCCTGGCACCCAGGCCGGGCCGCATGGCGTGCACCGTCCGTGCCCCCCGCGCCCGCAACCAGCGCGAGACGGGCGCCGACCGCCGCCCGGCCGAGATGACCAGCGCGGGCCAGGGTGCTTCCAGTGTCATGTCCAGCCCGGCCAGGGTGGCCCAGGGCCAGGGCAGGGCGGCCAGCGGGCCGAAGCGCAGCTTCACCCGGGTGAACGGCCGCCCGAGCCGCTCGGCGATGCCCAGCGCCTGCGCCGCGGTGCCCGCACGCGGGTCTTCGAGAACCCAGATCATTTACGGGCGCATCCCCGCGCGATAAGCCTGCCCGACCACGGAGATCCCTCGATGACCACCCACCACGCCTCTGACTGGGACCGCGACGCGGCACTCACCACCGCCCGCATCCTCCTGGAGATCAAGGCGGTGAATTTCCGCCCCGATGAACCCTACACCTTCACCGCTGGCTGGAAGAGCCCGGTCTATATCGACTGCCGCAAGATCATCTACTTCCCCCGCGCCCGCGCCCGCATCTGCGATCTGGGCGCGGAGAAGATCGGCCGCCACGTCGGCTACGAGACCATCGAATGCGTCGCCGGCGGCGAGACGGCGGGCATCCCCTTCGCCGCCTGGATGGCCGACCGGATGATGGCGCCGATGGCGTATGTGCGGAAAAAACCCAAGGGCTTCGGCCGCAACGCCCAGATCGAGGGCGACGTGCCCGTCGGCAAGCAGACGTTGCTGGTGGAAGGCCTGACCACCGATGGCGGCAGCAAGATCCAGTTCGCCAACGCGCTGCGCGAGGCCGGCGCCATCTGCGACCACACCTTTGTGGTGTTCTTCTACGGTGTCTTTCCCGGCAGCTTCGACCAGATGAAGGCAATGGGCCTGACGCTGCACGCGCTGTGCACCTGGTGGGACGTGTTGGAGGTCTGCAAGGAGCGGCCGTATTTCGAGGAAAGCGCGCTGAAGGAGGTGCGGAAGTTCCTGGAGAACCCGGTGGCATGGAGTGCGGCGCGCGGTGGCGTGGCGAGCCTGGAGGAAGCGCGGGCATACAAGGCCCGCGCGGGCTGACCGCCCGGGCCGGAGCCGCTAGCCCTGCCACCATGAAAGCGCTTGCCGCAGGTGTCCGGCACGCCTATCCCTCCGCACAATTCAATATTGGCCAGGTCGGCGCTAAGACGGCCGCTACCCCAGGGCCCCCAAGATGCACAAAGATGACAAGCCCGAGCCTTTGAGCGAGTTGCTTCGCAGCCCCGACCTGGCCGTGGCGCTCGACAGCGATCGCTTCAAGCAATTCCTCGATCACATCCCCTTCGCCATCGCCGTGGCGCAGATCGAACCGCAGGAACGCGTCACCTACGTCAACCTCGAATTCGAGCGGCTTGCCTCGCAGCCCGCGTCGGAACTGCTGGGCTTTCCCTGGAGTGGCCTGAAGGCGATTTCCAGCGCGGCGGGCGATGATCGTCCCCTCAGCGACGCGCTGATGGCGGGCGATGACCACATCGGCAGCTTTCGCGTGGGCCCAGAGGGAAATGGGATTACGGTCGATGCCTGGTCGAACGTCATCGAGGACGAGACCGGCACTGCCCTGTTCCGCCTCGTAGCACTTGCCCCGGTCAACCCCAACCGCGTGGCCGATGCGGCAGCCTCCGCGCAAAGCTTCCGGGACAAGGACCTGCAGCTGCGCGAGCTGCAGCACAGGGTCAAGAACAACCTTCAGCTGATCACGTCGCTGATCCGCCTGGAAAGCCACAACGCGGAGTTCGGCGACGTGGAGGCCACATTCGACCGCCTGGCTGGTCGCGTCGACGCCCTGGCACTGCTCTATCGCACCCTGTCCGAGGCTGAGCTGGGGGATAGCGTCGATCTGGGCATCTATCTCAGCCAGGTCGCCTCGGCTGTCATGAAGGCGCATGCGGTGGAAGGGATCCGGCTTGATCTCAAGGTCGACACCTGGCCGGTTTCGATCAACGTGGCGATGCCGACCGGGCTGGTGGTGAACGAGGTGCTGACCAACGCGTTGAAGCACGCCTTCGTCGGCCGCCCCGGCGGCACCATCACCTTGCACAGCCTGGTCGACGCCCGTGGTTGCGAGGTCAGCATCGCCGATGACGGGGTGGGGCTGCCGCCTGGCACCAACTGGCCGACATCGGGGCGGCTCGGATCGTTGATCGTGCAGTCGCTGCGGCAGAATGTCGGCGCCAAGCTGGAGGTGACCTCTTCGCCCGAGACCGGCCTGCGGGTCGTCATTCGCTTCCTGCGGGCGAATGCGGCACCCGAAGACGCTGAAAGCGGGGCCGGGGCGGATGAGGCCACCTGACCGGTTGCCTGGCTGACAGGGCGGTGGCGACTTAAGGGCTGCCCACGCGCCCGGGCAGGGGTTCGGAAGATGCCCCGCGCGTTGGACTACTACGCCGGCCGCCGCAGCGCCACAGGCTGCCAGGCGAAGGCACCCGCGCCCAGGCCCGCCTGCGCCAGTGTCGCCAGGGTCAGGAAGGCGGGAAATTCCCAACCGCCACCAGTCGCGTTGAACACCCAGCCATTACCGGCATGGGTCAGCGTGGCGCCGAGCAGGATGGGCAGCATCAGCAGCGCCGCCGGTCGCACCAGCACGCCCAGGACCAGCGCCAGCCCCGCCGAGATTTCCGCCAGCGCCACCACGGCGCCGAGCATCGGCGGGTAGCCCAGCGAGCCGAAGAAACCCATCGTGCCGGCCAAGCCGAAGGTCATGAGTTTGAGGATCAGTCCATGCGCCAGGAAGATGGCGCCAAGGCTGACGCGAAGCAGGGCGATGGCGTGCGGCGCGGTGTCGGTGGGCATGTCGGGGCTCCTTGAGCGGGTTTCGATGGTGCCAATCTGACGGCGGGCGATCGCTGCTTCCAACGCGCATCCGAAACGCTCATCATCACCCCCGTGAATGATCGGATGACCGGCCTGGCGGGCCTCGACCTCAACCTGCTGCGCGTTTTTGACGCGGTGGCCCGCGCGCGCCATGTCACCCGGGCGGCCGAGCGCCTTAACCTCTCTCAGCCGGCCGTCTCCAACGCCCTCGCCCGCCTGCGCGTCGCGCTGCATGACGAGCTGTTCCTGCGCCGCCCCGGCGGCGTCGAGCCCACCGCGCTGGCGCTGACCCTGGCCGGCCCGATCGCCGAGGCGCTGGACCGCCTGGCCGAGACGCTCTCGGTGCAGGCGCCGTTCGACCCGGCCAGCGCCAGCCGCGTCTTTCCCATCGCCATGTCGGAATATGCGGAAGCGGTGCTGGCGCCGCCGCTGCTGGCGGCCGTGGCGCGCCAGGCGCCGGGCTGCATGGTCGCCATCAGCCATGCCGACCGGACCAATGCGATGGGATTGCTGGAGGCCGGCCAGGCCCAGCTCGCCATCGGCGTCCTGGCCGAGCCGACCGCGCTCTACACCCGGCTGCGGCTGTTGCCGGAGGGATTTCGGGTGCTGATGCGGCCGGACCATCCGCTGGCCGAGGGGGTGCTGGATGTCGCCCGCTACCTCAGCGTGCCGCACCTGCTGCATTCGCCCAACGGCTCGCGCGAGGGGGCGGTGGATGAGGAGCTGGCAAAGACCGGCCGGCAGCGAAGGCTGGGCGCGGTGGTGGCGCATCTCTCGGCCGTGCCGGCCATTTTGCATGGCACAGACATGATCATGACCCTGTCGTCGCGGCTGGCCGAGATGCTGGGCCGCAGCAACGGACTGGTTTGCCGGGAGAGCCCGCTGGCGATCCGGCATGTGCGGCTGTCGCT
>JACMRO010000146.1 GCA_014376425.1 Rubritepida sp. | reverse complement strand
CGACGGCACCACGCGGCTCTACCCCGTGGGCGAGCATCTGGCCCATATGGTGGGCAACGTCGCGCCGCCGGCCGAGCGCGACATGGAAGGCGACCCGCTTCTGCAACTGCCCGGCGTGCGCGTCGGCCGCTCGGGCGTCGAGCGGCATTACGACCAGCTGCTGCGCGGCCGCGCGGGCGCCGTGCAACTCGAGGTCAACGCCGTGGGCCGCGTGATCCGCGAACTGGACCGGCGCGAAGGGGTGGCCGGGCAGGATATCGAGATCAGCGTCGACACCGAACTGCAGAAGACGCTACGGGCGCGGATCGAGGAGGGCACGAGCGCGGTGGTGCTCAACGCCCGCAACGGCGAGATCCTGGCGATGGCGAGCCAGCCCAGCTTCGACCCCAACATCTTCAACTCGGGCGTCAGCAACGCGCAGTGGCGGCAATGGACGGCGCATCGCTCGACGCCGCTGATCAACAAGGCGACGAACGGGCTCTACGCGCCGGGCTCGACCTTCAAGATGATCGTGGCGTTGGCGGCGCTGGAGGCGCGTGTCGCGACACCGGGCGACCGCGTCTCCTGCCCGGGCCATCTGGATTTCGGCGATACCCGCTTCCATTGCCACAACCGCCAGGGCCATGGCGGTATGGACATGCGCAGCGCCATCAAGCTGAGCTGTGACGTCTATTTCTACGAAATGGCACGGCGCGTCGGCATCAACCGCATCGCGGCGATGGGCCGGCGCTTCGGCATGGGGGTGGACCTGGAGGTCGAACTGCCCGGCACCCGGCGGGGCCTGATGCCGACGCGCGAATGGCGGGAGGCGCAGGGCCGGCCGTGGAATATCGGCGACACCATCGTGCACGGCATCGGCCAGGGCTTCTACCAGCTGACCCCGCTCAGCCTGGCGACGATGACGGCACGGCTGGCCAGCGGCCGCGCGCTGCAGCCGCACCTGACCCGCAGCGTCGGCGGCCGCACCGTGCGCGGTGGCCGGCCGGAGGATTTCCCGCTGCTCGGCATCCCCGATCGCGACCTGCGGCTGGTCCGCGATGCGATGTGGGCGGTGGTGAATGAGGCCGGCGGCACGGCGGGTGCCTCGCGCCTGCCGGCGGGCTATGGGCAGATGGCGGGCAAGACCGGCACCACACAGGTGCGGCGGGTGACGCGCGAGCAGCGCGAGCGCGGCTTCAACGTCAGCCAGGTGCCGCGGGAATGGCGGCCGCACGCATTGTTCGTGGCCTATGCGCCGCATGACAACCCGCAATACGCGGTGAGCGTGATCATGGAGCACGGCACTTCGGGCTCGGGTGCCGCGGCGCCGCTGGCGAAGGAGATCATGATCGAGACGATGAACCGGTTTCGTAATGTGCCGGTAGGGCCGCGGATGGCGGGGGGATGAGCCGGATGGACGCAGACAGCGCACCGGGCCGCAAGGCGGCCCGCGCCGCCCGACCGGACCGCCCGGAAGGCGCCACCGCCACGCGGCGAGCCCAGCGGCCGGATGGCCGCGCCCGGCGCCTGAGGGCATAACGATGTCGCAGGTCTTCGAGAAGCGGCTGCTCACCCGCGACCGCGGCGCCGGCATCTTCCAGAATCTCTGGCGCATTCCCTGGGCCTTCGTGCTGCTGCTCTGCGCCATCGGTGCCATCGGCTATGTCGCCCTGTATTCGGCCGGTTCGGGCAATCCAGACCTCTACGCCAACAAGCACGCCCTGCGCTTTGCCTTCTGCCTGGTCATGATGCTGTGCATCGGGCTGGTGGACATCCGCATCATCGCGCGCCTAGCCTGGCTGGGCTATGCCGGCGCGCTGGGGCTGCTTGTACTGGTGGCGCTGCATGGCTCGGTCGGTGGCGGCGCGCAGCGCTGGATCGACCTGGGGCCGCTGCAGCTGCAGCCTTCGGAGCTGATGAAGATCATGCTGGTCGTGGCGCTGGCGGCCTGGTTCTCGCGCGCGAGCTGGGAGCGGATGGGCAACCCCCTCTTTCTCATCCCGCCCGCGGTCGCGGTGCTCATCCCGGTGGCCCTGATCTTCAAGCAGCCCAACCTGGGCACGGCGATGATCACGGTCGTGCTGGGGGCGGCCATCTTCTGGGCGGCGGGGATGCGGTGGTGGAAATTCGCGCTGGCGGCGGCGGCGGCGGCGGCGGCGGCACCCATCGTGTACGACAACCTGCGGGACTATCAACGGGCGCGCATCCACACTTTCCTCGACCCCGAGAGCGACCCGCTGGGCGCTGGCTACAACATCATCCAGAGCAAGATCGCGCTGGGCTCGGGCGGCATCTGGGGCAAGGGTTTCCTGCAAGGTACGCAGGGCCACCTGAACTTCCTGCCGGAAAAGCAGACCGACTTCATCTTCACGATGATCGCCGAGGAGTTCGGCCTGGTCGGCGCGCTGACCACGCTGGGGCTGCTGATGCTGGTGGTGACGTATTGCTTCCTGGTCGCACTGCGCTCCAAGCACCAATTCGGCAGGCTGCTGGGGATCGGTCTGGGGACCAACTACTTCCTCTACATCTTCGTCAATGTGGCGATGGTGACGGGGTCCATCCCGGTGGGCGGCGTGCCGCTGCCCCTGATCAGTCACGGCGGATCGGCGATGCTGACGGCGATGATCGGATTCGGGATTTTGATCTCGGCGCATGTCTACCGGGATGCGGAGTTCGGCCCGGCCCGGGAATGAGGGGCCGTCCCGGCCCGGGACTGAGGGGCCGTCCCGGCCCGGGAGTGAGGGGGCTGGACTTATGGGTGCGGGGCTGTAGAAACCGCGCTTCGGCGGGCGCTTAGCTCAGTTGGTAGAGCAGGTGACTCTTAATCACCGGGTCCACGGTTCGAGCCCGTGAGCGCCCACCAGCCTGCCATTCGCGAGGGATGCGGCCGATGCAATCCACCCCCTGGTGGCGCCGCGGCGTCCTCAACGGCGTCCTGTTCGGCATCCTGGCGTTGGCTGCAGTCGCGGCGCTGAACTATTCCGAGCTGCCGGGCCTGACCCGCAT
>JACMRO010000145.1 GCA_014376425.1 Rubritepida sp. | reverse complement strand
GCCGGCGCGAGGAAAGGCGCGGCAAGCGGCGCAGTGAGCAGGGCGCGGCGTGGAATGGCGGTGGTCATAAGCGTGTCGTTCCTTCTTCTCGCGGTCATGCGATGGATGCGGGCAAACCGCGCCAGATCTCATCGTACGTTGGCGCGCGGGCGATCAGCCCCTGGCGGGCGCAGAAATGTGACGCAAAGGCCAGGCTGGGCATCAGCGCCGCCCGGCCGCGCGGCAGGCCCGAGGGGGCGCGCGCCGCGGCGGCGTCGAGCTGCCGGGTCACCTCCTGCAGCGTGTCGGCATCAGCGACATCGGCACGCGCCACCACCAGGTGGTTCACCGGCATGAAGCCGTGCAGCCGGAGGAACTCCTCGCCGGCGCCATGCGGGAAGACCGGGCGCAGCGCCGTGCTGGCCGGCGTGTCGTTGCCGAAGATGGCCGCGTCCAGCCCGCCTGCCTCCAGCATCGCCTGCATGTCGTGGCCGGCGGCGGCGCGGCTGGCCCAGGGTGGATCGCGATACTCGGGCACATGCGCGTCCTCGAAGGTGGTCCAGCGGATGGTCTCGGCCGCCACGCCATGGCTGGCGAGGATGCCGCGCAACCACATCCCCGTGGTCTGGCTGTAGGCCCGCACGCCGATGCGGGCGCCGGCCAGCGTGGCCGGGGTCAGCCCGCTATCGGCGCGGCAGAGCAGCGCGCCCTCCTGGAAGCGCCCGGCCAGCGCCACCGGCAGCAGCACCAGCGGTTTGCCGTGCTCCAGCGCCTGCAGGAAGGTGGCGATGGCCATCTCGCTGACGGCGTAGCGCGCCTCGCGCACCATCGGCGCGAAGGCACGGCTGATGACGGGGATGTCGGCGCAGTCCAGCGGCCCGGGCGCGCGGCCGTCGAACAGCGCGGCGGTGTGCGGGTAGCGGCCAATGGCGGCCGGCAGGCGCCTCACGCCAGGCTGTCCACCACATGCGGGAACACCGCCTGGTAGCCCTCGCCATAGGTGATCGACTTGTCGCTGTTGCGGGCGGCCTGGGCGCCGCGCTGCAACGCCACGCGGGTGTAGTATTCCCACAGGTGCTCCTGCCCGGCCATGCATTCGATGGCGGCGCGCTTCTGCGGCCAGGCGCTGTCGATGCCCAGCAGGACATCGGGCTTCCAGTGGCATTGTTCGGGCTGATGCGGCTCGAACAGAAAGACGGGCGGCGCGCCCAGCACCGCCTGTTCCGGCCGGTGGCCATGCGCCTGGGCGGTGATACGGGCGTGCTGCGCGAAATCGGTCACCGCCGGGTGGTCGTGATTGTAGATGTCCGCCTTGCTGTGGGTGAGGATGGCGGCGGGGCGGGTGGCGCGCATCACATCCACCAGGCGGAACAGGCTGTCCTGCCCGAGGGTGATCGGGTAGTCGCCCAGGTCCCAGAACTGGATGTCGTGCACGCCCAGCATGCCCGCCGCGGCCTCGGCCTCGCGCCGGCGCTCGGCCTTCACCTGCTCCAGCGTCATGCCGGGTTGGCGCCACAGCTTGGCGGATTCGCCGCGCTCGCCATAGCTGAGGCAGATGACCGTGACCTGGGCGCCGCGCGCCGCGTGGAGCGCGATGGCCCCGCCGGCGCGCCAGACGAAATCGGCCGAATGGGCGCTGACGACGAGGAAGCTCTGGGTCACGGCGGACTCCTGGCGGCGAGGGTGGCGTCGGGCAGCGCCCTCACCTGCGTGACAGCATGGCCGGTGACGGACCCGATGGCGAGGGGCGGGCGGGCATCATTTCCAGCTGTAGCCGGAACACCTCGTCGTCATCCCAGCCACGCAGGAGAACGCTGTCCCCCGCCCCACCACTCTCCGTCATCCCCATCACATCGACGAAGAGGGCGAGGCTGTCCGTCAGGCAGGGTGTCAGCCATTCCGCATGCCCGAGATGGGACACAGCCATCGCCGGCCAGAATAGCTGGCCCGGTGAAGGACGGCACGCCTACCTGCGCGCGGCCTTGCTGCGGGGCTGGACTTCGGTCTCGGCGGACAGCTCGGCCTCGATCGCTTCGGCCAGCTGGTCCGGGCCGGCCTGGTCGTGCCCGCGCACGGGCTGCACCGTCTCCGCCTCGCCCTCGCCCTCACCCTCGGTCTCAGTCTCGGCCTCGGGGTCGCCCTGCTGGTCTTCGGGGTGGGAGCGGCGCTGCTGGTTGTGGCCGTTCGGCTGCCCCTGGTTCTGCATCGGGCCCTGACCGCTCGCCTGCGCGCCCTGCGCCTGGCTCATCGCGCCGATGATACGGAAATAATGCTCGGCATGCTGGAAATAGGCTTCGGCCATCACACGATCACCACCGCCGGTGGCGTCGCGGCCCAACTGCAAATACTTCTCAAACAGCTGTTGCGCCGTGCCGCGCAGCCGCAGGTCGGGGCCGGTACTGTCAAAAACGTGGTTGCGATTCATCGGCTGCTGGGT
>JACMRO010000144.1 GCA_014376425.1 Rubritepida sp. | reverse complement strand
CTGGCGCGTAGTGCGGCGGCGGTGGTGAATCCAGCCTCGCGCAGCCTTTCTCCCCAATACTCGAGCTCAAGCGCGTGGCCACCCTTACGCCGGGTATGGTGGTGATAGACGACGATCTCTCGACCGGGGCGCCGAAGTGCCATGAGTTCGGAGATCGCCACGCTCTTTCCAGCCTTGGAGGCTCCCAGATCGAACTTGCTAGTTTCCAGCCCATTATCCGGGTCCAGAAAGACGAGATCGCAGCCGTCCAGTTGTGTTTGAAGCCGTGCAAACCACTCCGCCCGAAGTCCACGCCGCCGCTGGAGCGAGAGGGTGGTGCGACTGTGAGCCGGAACCAATTCCGAGAAGAAGACTGTGTCAGTCAACAACGCGTCGTCTTGGAGCGCCGCAATATGGCGACGCCCCGACCTCACAATCTCAGCCAGCCGATCGAAGACATCCGGATCCAGGCCACGCCACTTTGCCTCGTTCTGGAGATATCGGACGTGCTTGCCGTCGTCGTTGTGGCTCTCATCGGGGTAAAGCCACCAAGCGATTCCCAGCTTCCGTCTGGGCTTCAACGCTCGGAGGATGGCCAGCTTTACAAAGTCTCCAATGTCGCCGGCATAACGGTCTTGCATGGATGCACTCTAGCCTTCCGCAACGCCTTCACCAGCTGACCTCAGCGCCTCTCCGACACCTGCGCCGACGCCGCGCTGACATCGATGACGGAGCTGTGCACCCAACCGATCGGGCTGCCGGCCTGGGCGACCTGATACCAGCCGCCCGGCGCTTCCCCGACGACTTCCAGACGCCCACCGGCGGACACGGAGCGCACCACATCGCCGCCGCGTGGCGCATTTCGGATGTTGGCGCCGGTGCGCGCCGTCGCCACCCGGATCGCGGGCGCCCCGGCCGGCTCGGCCTGCGCCACTGGCGCCTCGGGCTGGGCGTTGTTGGGCAGCGGCGGCACAGCGCGGGCCACGGCACGGGCGGTGGCCGGCCCGCCGCCCTCGAAGCAGCGATCCACCATCTCAACGAAAACGCGCGACGCCTCGGCGCCGGTCGTGCCCATCTGGAAGCTGGCGACGCGTGCCGTCTGGCCCTCGAAGCCGATGATGGCGACGTAGGGCGCATAGGCTTCGTTGCTGGCGGCGCGGGCCCGGCCGCACACCACCATGCTGTCAGGCACCGCCTGGCTGAACACCTGCACGCCGCGCATCTCCGCGGTCCGCACCCGGCCGCGCAAGGCGGCCTCCGCCACCACGCGCGCCGCCTCCGGCCTAGGGTCGGCAGCGGCTCGGCCGGAGGCTTCGCCCTCGCCGCAAGCAGACAAGGCAGCAAGCAGAAGAACCGGAACAAGCTGTTTCATGGCGGCTCAACGGTCTCCAGGCCGGCAGAGTTTCGGCTTGGACTACAAGGGCCAATGCGCCGGCCCGCGTGCTGGACGTATTCGTGCCCCCGCGGGAGGCCTGCAAACGCGCGGGTTCAGGTTTTGGCTGAGGGCACCCATTCCGGCGGCGCCTCGCTGCCGGTCTGGCCGGTGATCGGGCCATAGGCCTCGGGCCGCCGATGCGCCGCGAAATTAAAGATGGTGGAGCGGCCGAGTTCGCACATGGCCAGGTCCGCATCCACCGTGATCAGCTCGTCGTCCCAGCTGGTCGCCTGGGCCATGATTTCGCCCTGCGGGTTGACGATGATGGAATGGCCGAACAGTTCATGGCCGTCCTCCGTCCCGGCCTTGGCGGTGGCGACCGCGAAACAGCTGTTCTGGTAGGCGCCGGCGCGGATGGACAGGTGGCTGTGCTCGACGCGCAGGTGGTGCGCCTCGAAGCCGCGATTATCCATGTTCAGGCTGGGCGTGTTGTAGCCCAGCATCACCAGCTCCACCTGGCGCAGCCCCATCACGCGCCATGCCTCGGGCCAGCGGCGGTCATTGCAGATCATCATGCCGATGTTGGCGTGGGTGTCGGCGATGGGCGCGCGGACCACCGGGAAGCCCAGATCACCGACTTCGAAGTACCGTTTTTCCAGGTGCTGCACGGTGCGGATCGGGTCGTATTCGCGGTGCCCGGGCAGATGCACCTTGCGATACTTCAGCACCATCCCGCCCGAGGGATGGACGTAGATCGCGGTGTTGTAGTGGTGCCCATCGGGCGTTCGCTCGGCATAGCCCAGGTGGAAGCCGATGCCGAATTTGCGCGCGGCCTCGAACAGCGGCGCGGTGGCGTTGGACGGCATCGCGGTCTCGTACCAGTGCGCGGCGTTCGCGATGTCATCCTCGTACCAGCGTGGGAAGAAGGTGGTGAGCGCCAGTTCGGGGAAGACCACGACCTGTACGCCGCGCTGATGGGCGCGTTCCATCAGGCGCAACATCCGCCCGACGGCGACGTCGCGGCCCTCGGATTTCTGGATCGGGCCGAGCTGGGCGGCAGCGATGGTGATGCGGCGGGTCATGGGATCACCTCGATACCGGTCTGCTCGACGATGCGCGTGTAATGCTGTGGCCGCCGGTGGAAACCAAAATCGAAGATTTTCCCCGGCCCGCGCCCCTGCGCGATCCTACCGAAGTCGCACTCGGCGACGATCACTTCATCATCCAGCGTGGCCGCCTGCGCCAGGATCATGCCGTTGGGGTCCACGATCACGCTGCCGCCGATCAGCCCCGCGCCATCCTCCACGCCGGCCTTGGCCACGGCCACGGCGAAGGTCGCGTTGAAATAGGCGTTTGCCTGGGCCGAGAGAATGGAATGAAAAGTGCGGATCTGCAGGTCCTCCGCATTGCCGCCATTGGGGTCGTAGGCCGCGGAATTGTAGCCCAGCACCATCAGCTCTGTTCCCTGCAGGGCGTAGCAGCGCCAGGCCTCCGGCCAGCGGCGGTCGTTGCAGATCAGCATGCCCATCACCGGCGCGCCCCATGCGGCCGCGCCACGAAAGGCCTGGAAGCCGCCATCGCCATACTCGAAATAGCGCTTCTCCAGCTGCTGATGCGATTGCGCCGGGCGTGGCTCGGCCGAGCCGGGCAAGTGCACTTTGCGATACTTGCCCAGCACCGCGCCATCCGGCCCGACCGTGATGGCGGTGTTGAAACGGTGCCCGTCCGGCGTCAGCTCCGCGTAGCCTAGGTAGAAGCCCACGCGCAGCTCCCGCGCGCGATCGAACAGCCGCTGCGTGGCCGGCCCGGGCATCTCGCGCTCGTAGAACGCATCGAGTTCGGCGCCCTCCAACAGCCAGCGCGGAAAGAAGGTGGTCAGCGCCAGCTCGGGGAAGACCACCAGCTGCGCGCCGGCGCGGGCGGCTTGTTCGAGCAGCGCGATCAGCCGGTCCAGCGTGCCGGCCCGGCTGTCCGCACGCTGGATCGGGCCGGTCTGTGCACCGGCGACAACGAGGCTCATGCGAAGAACCCGCCGCCCTGGCGCGGCACAAACTGCCCGGTGCCCGGCCGCGCCCGCACCACGCTCCCGTCCCAGATGCAGTTGCCGCGCAACCAGGTCGCCGCCACCCGGGCGCTCATCGCGCGGCCATGATAGGGCGACCATCTGGCGCCCTCGCGGTCCTGGATCGTTGCCTCGTCGAAGGTGAATTCGCCGCGTTCGAGCACGCACAGATCGGCGTCGAAGCCCACCCGGATGGCACCCTTCTTCGGCCACAGCCCGTGGAAGCGCGCCGGCCGTTCAGCGCAAAGCGACGCCATCACGGTGATCGGCAGTCCCCGCTTTTCCAGCAGCGTGGCCATCAGCGGCGCGAAGCTTTGCATCCCCGTCAGCCCGGCGCCGCAGGCGAAGATGTCGCCGTGATACTCCTTGCGCACGCGGTCCCAAGGCGCGTGGTCGGTGCTGACATAGGCGATCTTGCCGGCGCGCAGCACGTCCCACATCCGCTCGACCTCGGCCGCGGTGCGGAAGGGCGGGTTGCATTTGCCGAAGCCCTGTAGCCGCACCAGGTCATCCTCGGTCATGCACAGGTACTGGATGCAGACCTCGCCACTGGCGCGGGCCCCCTGGGCACGAAACATCTCAGCCAGTTCCAGCCCGCGGGCCAGCGACGAATGCGCGATGTGGACATGCGCGCCGGTTTCCAGCGCCATCTCGAAGATCGCCAAATCCGCCATCGTTTCGCATAGCGGCGGGCGGGTTCGGGCGTGCATGATGGGGTCCGTGCGCCCCGTCGCGCGGGCAGCGGCGATGGCGCCCTCGACGATCTCCTGGTCCTCGTTGTGGATGGCGACCATCAGGCCGGTCTTCGCGATTTCGCGGAAGGCCGCGACCATTGTCGTGTTGTCGATGCGCGGGAAGCGCGTCGCGTCGTACTCATAGGTGGATAGCTTGAAACTGCAGGCCCCCGCCGCCGCCAGGCCGGGGATGGCATCCACGCCATCGTGCTTGGTGATGGTGCCATACAGCGCCATGTCGACATGGCTGGTGCGGTTCACCCAGCCCACCTTCTCGGCGAAAATAGCCGCATCGGTGGTGGCGCGCGGCACGTCATAGGGCATGTCCACGCAGGTGGTGACGCCACCGGCGGCGGCCGACATCGAAGCGCCCTCGATGCCCGGCCAGCCCACCGCGCTGCCGGTATGCATGTGGCCGTCGACCAGGCCGGGCAGGATCAGCATGCCAGTGTGGTCGGTGGTCTCGTCCGCCAGCGGCGCCACACCCTGACCGATGGCCGCGATGGTCTCGCCACGAATGGCGACGTAGCCGCGTTCCAGCACGCCCTCCGGCAGCACGATATCACCCTTGATCACCCGGTCGAACTGCATCGTGGCCTCTACGGTCGTGGAGTGGGCAGTCAGGCATGGGCGGGCGGGGCTGTAAATCACGCCGCCGCGGGGCAGCACTTCCAAGCCGTGCGCGGCGCCGCTACAGCTTTGCGTAACGATGCGAGGAACCGCGCCATGATCATGCACGACGTCAAGGTCCACCCATCCCGCGCGCTGCTCAAGCGCGAGGACCAGTTGGCCTGGAAGATGGCCGGTGTCGCCACCGACCGGGTGGGGGTCCAGAAGGACGTGGCGGCGATGATCATCAACCGGGTGATCGACAACGCCGCGGTCGCCATCGCCTCGGTCAATCGCCGCCCCGTCGTCTCCGCCCGCGGCATGGCGCTGGGGCACGCCAAGAAGGCCGGCGGCGCGTCGGTGTTCGGCATGCCGACGGGTTCCACCGTCAGCCCCGAATGGGCGGCCTGGGCAAACGGCACCGCGGTGCGTGAGCTGGACATGCACGACACCTTCCTGGCCGCGGACTACTCGCACCCCGGCGACAACATCCCGCCGATCCTTGCGGTGGCGCAGGCCATGGGCCGGTCCGGCCGCGACTTCCTGCGCGGCGCGGCCACCGGCTACGAGCTGCATATCGACCTGGTGCGCGCGATCTGCCTGCATGAGCACCGCGTTGACCACATCGCGCATCTCTGCCCCGCCGCGGCGGCGGGGATCGGCACCCTGCTCTCCCTCAAGCAGGAGGTGATCTTCCAGTCCATCCAGCAGGCGCTGCACACCTCCATCTCGTTCCGGCAGTCTCGTAAGGGCGAGATCTCCTCCTGGAAGGCCTACGCTCCCGCCCATGCCGGCAAACTGGCGATCGAGGCGGTGGACCGTTGTATGCGCGGGGAAGGCGCTCCTTCGCCGATCTACGAGGGTGAGGACAGCGTGATCGGCTGGGTGCTGTCAGGCCGCACCCAGGCCGACAGCCGCGGCCGCAAGACGGTGTTCGACCCGGTCTACTACCACGTGCCGCTGCCTGGCGTCGGCGAGGCCAAGCGCGCCATCCTGGACAGCTACACCAAGGAGCATTCGGCCGAGTACCAGTCCCAGGCGCTGATCGACCTGGCCTTCCGCATGCGTGAGCAGGTGGCCGACCTCAATACCATCGAGAAGGTCATCATCCACACCAGCCACCACACCCACTACGTGATCGGCACCGGCGCGCAGGACCCGCAGAAGATGGACCCGAAGGCGAGCCGGGAGACGCTCGACCATTCCATCATGTACATCTTCGCCGTCGCCCTGCAGGACGGGTGCTGGCACCATGTTGACAGCTACGCGCCCAAGCGCGCGGCGAGGCGCGACACGGTGGCGCTGTGGCAGAAGATCGAAACGCGTGAGGCGCCGGAGTGGACCGAGCGCTATCACTCGCGCGACCCGGACACGCTGGCTTTCGGCGGCAGGGTCGAGATCGTGATGCGGGATGGCAGCACGCTGGTCGACGAGATGGCCGTGGCCAATGCTCACCCGCGCGGCGCCCGGCCGTTCGCCCGCGAGCAGTACGTCAACAAGTTCCGCATCATGACCGACGGCATCATCACGCCCAAGGAATCCACGCGGTTTCTGGAAGCGGCGGAGAACCTGGCGGCGCTCGGTGCGGGCGAAATGGGGCAGCTCAACGTGTCGCTGCCGCGCGGCGCCCTGCTGGATGCCAAGCCGGGCATTTTCTAGCCCCGGATACAGGGCAGCCGCAGCAAAGGCAGGCCAGGTTGCCGCAATGCCGGGCGGGCCTGCGCAGCCGGGGGGCGGGAGCCGCGCCGGGTATCGGCCACCCGGACGATCTCAGGCCGGCCATCGCCTTCCGGCTCCGGCTGGAAAGCAAAGCGCAACATCTCTGGCAACGCCGCCTCGCCCAGGCAAATCACCCGGGCCGCAGGCAACTCAGCCACTGCGTCGAAATCGGTCCTGTCCTCGGCGCGGGCGTTATGGCCCGCGCCCAGCATCGTCATCAACATTAGCGTCGTCAGGGTCAGGCGCATGGCGGGGGGATCCATTGGCTTAACAAACAACGCTAAGGCCAAAAACTAAGTTTCGGCCCAACGTTGCAATTAATCGTCATGTCAGGCTCGGGCTATCGCAGGGCATCCGACGAGCCCGATTGCCCTCCCCCTTCGCCGCTCTAGACTGCACCCGAAAGAAACACCGGGAGGAAAGCCATGAGCGAGCCCATCGAAGTCCGTAAGGGCCTGGTCGGCGTCTATGCCGATGATTCGTCCGTCTCGAAGGTAATGCCCGAGACCAACAGCCTCACCTATCGTGGCTACGCGGTGCAGGACCTGTGCGAGAATTCCAGCTTCGAGGAAGTCGCCTACCTGCTCTGGCATGGCGAGCTGCCCGACGCGGTGCAGCTGGCCGCCTTCCAGGCCGAGGAGCGGGCGCAGCGGGGGCTGGGCCCCGGGCTGCTGCGGGTGCTGCGGGAATTCCCCCACGGCGCGCACCCGATGGACATGATCCGCACCGCCATTTCCTTCATGGGGCTGGAGGATGCCGAGGCGGCCGATGTGTCGGATGCGGCGCAGCGGCGCAAGGCGATGCGCATCTTCGCCATGGCGCCCACCGCTGTCGCCGCATCGAACCGCCTCTCGAAAGGGTTGGAGCCGATCGCGCCCGACCCCACGCTGCCGTTCTGCGATAACTTTTTCCACATGGTATTCGGCCGCGTTCCCGCCGCCGAAGTCATCCGCGCCTTCGACGTCTCGATGATCCTCTACGCCGAGCACACCTTCAACGCGTCGACCTTCGCCGCCCGCGTCGTCACCAGCACGATGGCTGACATGCACGGCGCGATCACCGCCGGCATCGCGGCGCTCAAGGGCCCGCTGCATGGCGGTGCCAATGAGGCGGTGATGCACATGCTGAGCGAGATCCCCTCGCCCGGGAAAGCGGAAGCCTGGCTGCGGGCGCGCTTCGACCACAAGGCGCTGGTGATGGGCTTCGGCCACCGCGTCTACAAGAACGGCGACAGCCGCGTGCCGACGATGAAGAAGTACGCCGAGGTGATGGCGGAAGTGGTGGGCGACAAGCGCTGGATGAACACGTCCGCCGTGCTGGCGCGCGTGATGCTGGCGGAGAAGAACATCCATCCCAACCTCGATTTTCCGGCCGGTCCCGCATACTTCCTGATGGGCTTCGACATCCCGATGTTCACGCCGATCTTCGTCTGCAGCCGCATCACCGGATGGGCCGCGCACGTGCTGGAACAGGGTGCCGACAACCGCCTGATCCGGCCGCTCTCGCACTATGTGGGGCTCGAACAACGCACCGTGCCGGCCATCGGCTTGCGGTGATTGCGATGCGAAAGAAACAGGCGGCGCGGACAAAATCAGTGCGCGAAGTCCGAAAGTGTTTGACAGGCAAGTGCTGCATTCAGATAGCGTGAATGACACGCGCGGTTGACGTGCGATTCGCGCGAATGCGGATCGGCTTTCACGGCGACGGCGTGCGATGGAAAGGCAAGCTCAGCATGTCGGGCGCGATGGCGAAAAAGACGCCGCACCACTCAGCACGATGCGAATCTGGCCTCGTGCTCCGGCGCATCGCCGCAGCACCTTGCATCGCCGTTTCACCGCGCGGCGCGATGCCACCGTTCCAGCCTTTCGCGCGTTTCGACGTTGCCCTGCAGGGCGGCGCCTTGCCCCTACCAGCATGATCCAAGGAGACCAGCACATGACCGAAAACGAAGTGACGCCGCGGGCGCTAGCGATGGCGATGGCCGCGATGAAGAAGGCCGCAGGCAAGCCCGGCCCGGCGAAGAAGCCGGCGCCGAAGAAGGGTACCGCCAAGGCCCCCGCGCCGCAGCCTGCCGCCAAGGCCGCTGCGTCGAAGCCTGCCGCCAAGGCCGCCGCGTCGAAGCCCGCTGGCAAGGCCGCGGCGCCTAAGAAGGCCCCGCCGGCCAAGGTCGCGCCCGCGAAGGCCGCGCCGAAGAAGGCTTCAGCACCTGCGAAGAAGCCGGCTGCCCCGGCCAAAGCCGCGATGAAGAAGGCGGCGCCCAAGCCCGCAGCGAAGGCCGCACCTAAGGCCGCACCCAAGCCGGCCGCGAAGGCCGCGCCGAAGAAGGCCGCGCCCAAGCCCGCTGCCAAGTCCACGCCCAAAGCTGCAGCGCCCAAGGCTGCGCCGAAGAAGGTAGCCGCGCCGGCCAAAAAGCCCGCGGCACCGCGCAAGTCCAAGGCCCCAGGCCCGGCCCCCGACAACAGCGCGGGCTGATCCCCGAAGCTGCTGCGATGAAGAAGCGCTGCCCGGTAACGGGCGGCGCTTTTTTCATGTCAGCGCGCGAGCGCACCGCCGGCGAGCCAGGCGGCCCCGTCGGCGTACAGCCGTTCCACCGCCGGCCCCCGAAGCCCGGGCATGTCGGCCTTCACCGTGTAGCCGATGCGGGTCTGCAGATAGGCCAGGTGGCGATAGCCTTCAGGGAACCGAGCCAGCAACGCCGCGTCCAGCGAGAGCCTGGCATCGGGTGCCAGCGGGTCCATCCGGTCCTTCTCGTAGATCGGCTGGCGCAGCAGTAATTTCCATACGCCATCGTGGCGCTGCACGAAGTCCCAAAAGCGCCCGGTGCAGACGACATCGACCAGCACGCCATCGACCTCGGCGCGCTGGCTGATGGTCATCTTGGTCTGCGCCACGGCGCGCTCGCCCACGATCTGGGCGCTATGCCCACCTAGGAAATGCAGGATGGATACACCGCGATTCCACCCCGCGATCGACGCCTCGATGAACTCGGCTGCGGTGCCCTGTTTCCAGGTCGCCATCATCCGGCCCTCCGGGTGCCAGCATGTCGCGAAGCGGGCCCAGTCGCCCGCGTCGCGCCAGACCGCCCAGTTCTCGATCAGGGCGCGGATCTGCGCCGCGTCGTCCGTCACAGCGCGGTGCCGAAGCGGCCGGCGTAGAACAGGGTTGCCGGTTCGCGGCGGGTGCGGGGCGCTGACTCGCGCTCGGCCAGGCCGGCGGGCAGTTGCGCCGCATCGCCCGGGAAGCCCAGCGCCCATGCCGCCACCGGGTCATGCCCCTCGGGGATGCCCAGGGCGGCGCGGGCGGCTTCGGGGTCGTAGCCGGCCATGCCGTGCATCTGCATGCCGCGCGCGCTGGCTTCGGTGGCCATCTGCGCCGTGGCCGCGCCGCAATCGTGCCAGGCGTGCTTGTTCGGCTTGCCGTCCTGCGCGAAATGCGTGCGCGCCACCGAGTAGAACAGCACCGGGGCGGCAGCCACCCAGCCCTGGTTGAAGGCCACCAGCGTCGACAGCATCGCTGCATGGCCCGGCCCGCCGTGGCGGGTGATGATGAAGCTCCAGGGCTGGTCGTTATAGGACGATGCGGCCCAGCGACCGGCTTCGAGGATGGCGTGCAGATCCGCCTCGCTCACCGGCGTCGTGGCGAAGGCGCGGGGCGACCAGCGGGCGGCGATGGCGGGCAGCAGGGCGTGGGTGGTGACGGCATTGCGGCTCATGGGGGCTCCGTTCGGGAATGAGCCCGACGCTTACCCCGCGCCGCCGAAGCTGGCGAGCAAATCGTCGACCTGTGCGGGCGTCAGCGCACGCGGGCTGCATCCCCGCAGCAGCAGCGCCAGGCGTGCCGCCTCCTCCAGCTCCTCCGCCGCCGCCACCGCGTCGCGCAACGTGGCGCCGCTGACGACGGGCCCGTGATTGGCCAGCAGCACGGCGCGGGCAGTCTTCGCGGCCGCGTGGATGCCCGCCTCCATCGCCGGGTCGCCCGGGCGGTGATAGGGCAGCACCGGCAGCAGCCGCCCCACGCGCATGACAAAATACGGTGTCAGCGGCGGGATGGGCGCGGTGTCGCCGATGGCCGCCAGGCAGGCAATGGCGGTGGCATTGGTGGAATGCAGATGCACCACCGCGCCGGCATCGGGCCGCGCCGTCAGCACCGCACGATGCATGAACACCTCCTTCGAGGGCGGGTCGCCGCCGATGTGATTCCAGCCCCTGTCGAGCCGGCTGATGCGCGCGACCTCCAGCCGCCCCAGGCTGCTGTTGGTGGGGGTGATCAGGTAGCCATCGGCCAGACGCACCGAGATGTTGCCGGCGCTGCCGACGGAGAAACCGCGGTCGAACAGGCTGCGCCCAAGCTCGACCAGCAGCGCCGCGTCATCCATGTTCGAACGCCTTCACGAAGAAGTCACGGCCGCCGAAATTGCCGCTCTTAAGCGCCAGGTGCAGGGCAGGGCCAGTGCCCTGCGCATAGGTCCATGGCACGCCGGGGTCGATCTCGGCGCCGATGCGCAGGGTCCGCACGCCCAGCTGCTGCACCACGGCGCCGGAGGTCTCGCCACCCGCGACCAGCAGCCGGCGCACGCCGCGTGCTACCAGCGCCCCGGCCACCGCCGCCAGCGCGGTCTCGACCAGCGCGCCGGCGGCCTCGCGGCCCAGCTTCGCCTGTAGTGCCGCGACGCGGTCGGGCGGTGCGCTGGCGGCGATCAGGACGGGTGCGGCGCTAAGCCGGCCCTCCATCCAGGCGACGGCCTGGGCGGCCAGCGCGGCGGCATCGGGCGTGGCCAGCACGTCCAGCTCCAGGGTGGGCATGTAGTCACGCGCCAGGCCGATCTGCCCCAGCGTGGCGCGCGAGCAGCTGCCGGCCAGCACGGCGGCGTGGCCGGCATGGGGTGGCAGCGCCGCCGCGTCATCGCGCGCCGGCAGCAGCCCGGTGCGCCGGAAGTTCTCCGGCAACCCCATGGCCACGCCGCTGCCGCCGGTGAGCAGCGGGTGCAGCGCTGCCGCCTCGCCAATCGCGAACAGGTGCCGGTCCGTCACCGCGTCCACGATGGCGCAGCGGCGGCCCTGGTCGGCCAGGCGGGTCAGTGCGGTGCGGATGGCACCGGCGCCCTGGTCGACCACGACGAAGGGCACCAGGCCCACGCCATGCACCGTCTGCGCCGTCAGCACGCGCACCAGGTTGGGGTCGATCATCGGCGTCAGCGGGTGCTGCTCCATGCCGCTCTCGCTCAGCAGCGCGCCGCCGACAAAGAGGTGGCCTTGGTAGATGGTGCGGCCATTGGCCGGGAAGGCCGGGCAGAACAGCGTGACGGACGCGTCCAGTCGCTTCATCAGCGCATCGGCCACCGGGCCGATGTTGCCGGTGGGTGTGCTGTCGAAGGTGGAGCAGTATTTCCAGAAGATCTGCCTGGCACCGGCGGCCAGCAGCCTCTCGCAGGCCGCCAGCGCCCAGGCGACCGCATCGCCCGCCGGCGCGGTGCGCGATTTCAGCGCGACGACCACGGCATCCGCCTCGGGCACCGCCTCGGGCCCCGCGCCAGGCACGCCGATCACCTGCACCGTGCGCATGCCCTGGCGGACCAGCGTGCTGGCGAGATCGGTCGCGCCCGTGAAATCATCGGCGATGCAGCCCAGCAGCATGATACGTTTCTCCTGTCAGCCAGGCTTGCCGGGCATGGCGAGGGACAGCAAGCCCATCAGCACCGGTTGATGCACGAGGTAGATGGGCAGGCTCCAGCGCCCCAGCCAGACCAGCGGCGGCGGGCCCCATGCCGGCCAGGCCTGCCACCGCCCCGCCCACATCCCCAACAGCACGAAGCCGAACCAGGGGATGATCGGGATGTAGTCATTGGTCAGCGGCAGCTGGGTGGACAGGCCGAGCCACAACCAGGGCCAGGCGTCGAAGACGGGATGCGCCCAGGTGCCGGCCACGAGGACCGTGGCGGCCGCCAGAACCAGCAGCCACCCTGGCGCGCGCAGGAAGGGCAGCGCCAGCAGGCAGGACAGCGCGATGCAGTGCAGGATGCCGAAGAAGATGAAGCTGCCCGGATCGAACCACCAGCTGCCGAGCGAGACCAGCGCCGCGGCACCGGTGATGATGACGAGCCGCCGCGGCTTGAGGCGGCCCGCCCGGGTAAAAGCCGCGCCCGATATCGCCAGGAAACTGGCCGCGATGGCCATGGCAGCGCCACGCCAGGCCTGGCCCACATCGGTCTCGATGAAGCCGAAGACCGACAGGTCCCAGAAGAAGTGGTAGGTCACCATGGCCACCACCGCCAGGCCGCGGGCAGCGTCGAGCAACGGCAGGCGGGCGGTGGGCATGGCGTGCAGGCTACACCCGAACGACCCTGGGCCGGAAATCCCGTTCGGGCCGCCGGCTGTGCCGGCCCGAAGTTCAGCCCGCCGGGCTGGCGAAAAACTTGTTCTTCAGCGCCTTCTGGTTCTCGTAAATCGAACCCTGCATATCCGCTGGTGGCAGCGGCAGCCGCACCGGCACGTCCGCCAGGCGGGGTGCCAGGGTCGGGCTGCCGGCCACCATCAGCGCGTCGTAGGCTTCAATACCGCCCGGGAAGCCCAGCAACGGCCATGCGTCGGCGGCGCGGAACTGCATCAGGAACAGCCGCCTTTCGCGGTTCGACGTGTTGGGCGCGGAAGCGTGCGCGGCGCGGACGTGGTGGATGGTGATCGACCCCGCCCGCCCGGTCAGCGGCACAGCCGAGGCGTAGTCGATCTCCCCCCTGGTCGGGTCCATCGCGCCACAGAACCGGCCCTGGAAATGGTGGTCGAAGACAGGCCCCCGATGGCTGCCCGGCACCACCAGCAGGGGGCCGTTGGACAGTTCCATATCGTCCATCATCACGCCCACGGCCGCGAGGTCGTCATTGGTGTGGGGGTAGAAGGCCCAGTCCTGATGCCACTCGACCGCGGCACCGAAGCCGGCCGACTTCATGTTCAGCTTGGCCGCGTCGAACCGCACATCCGGCCCCCACAGCGCGGTCAGGCAGGCGACGATGCGCGGGTGCCGGATCAGGGCGGCATAGGCGGGGTGGTGCTGGTCGGGCGCCTTGATGCGGCGCACGCGGGGCTGCGCCGCGCTGTGGCTGTCCTCGAGGTCGTAGATGGCATTGTGGGTGCTGTGCGCGGCGGCCTCGCGCACGAACTGGTCGGTCACAGCGCGCAGCGCCGCCACCTCGGCCGGGCTCAGCACGTCGGGCACCACGATGGCGCCGGTGCGGTTGTATTCGGCGATTTGCGCGGGCGTCAGCATCATCATGTCCTCCGGGTGTGGCGCTGTGCGGCGCGGACCGCCTCGCGCATGGAATCCTGTGCCGTGGCCTGGCCGGTGGCGACGCGGGCGAACATGTCCACCAGCACCCAGTTCGCCGCTACCGCGGCCGATCCCGCCGTGATCGGCCCGGTGTAGGCGTCGTGGAAGGGCGTATCGAGCGTGGCCGAGAACACCCTGATCTTTGGGTCGGACCGCCACACCGCGCTCTGCGCGTAGGCGCGCAACGGCTGCGACCAGTAGCCCAGCGAGCCGGTCAGCCAGGGATCGTACTGTTCGGCCTCCATCATGAAGGTGATCCAGGCCTTGGCCGCCTGCTGCGCCCGGCTGTAGCGCATCACCATGGCGTTCAGCACCAGGCCCGATTGCGGCGTGGCCGGCGCCTCGCCACGCGGCATTTCGGCGTGGTCGGTGTCCCCGGCGGCGGCGCGCTGCTCGGCATCGGCCGAGTTCTTCAGGGCGAAATAGACCGACACGCCGTTCTGGGTCAGGCCCAACTCGCCGCCGATGAAGGCGCGGTTGTTGGAGACGCCGTTCCAGCCCATCGTGCCCGCGATCATGGTGGTCTGCATGGCGCGGGAATAGTCCAGCGCGCGCAGTGTTGCCGGACTTTCGAGGGCCACGCGGCCCTGCTCGTCCAGCATCCGCCCGCCATGCGACCAGAGCAGCCAGTTTGCATAGCCAGGCGCATCCCCCGGCGCATGGCTGAGGGCAAAGCCGCAGGGCCGGCCCGCCCGTTTCAGCCCCTCGCACAGCCGCAGGAACTGGCCTAGGTCGGTCGGCACGGCGTCGAACCCCGCGGCCCGCAGCGCCGAGGTGCGGAACAGCGCCGGGCTGCCGCTGCCGCCCATCGGCACGCCCAGCCAGTCGCGGCTGTTGAAGCGGCGGCCATAGGTCTCGGCCAGGGGATACCAGCCGCCGTATTTCGCGCCGAGATAGTCGGCCACGTCCGTCACCTCGATGACCTTGTCGGCATACAGATGCGGGTCGGCGCCGAAGCCCACGATCACATCGGGCCCCTGGCCTGTATTGGCGGCGACGGCGGTCTGCGCCGGCATGTCGTCCCAGCCGACGTAGTCGATGCGCACCTCGATGCCGGTGCGTTCGGTGAAGCGGCGTGTATTGGCGTTGAAGATGACTTCGTCAGGCTCGACGAAGCGTGCGGGGCGCAGGATGCGCAGCCTCGCACCGGGTTCGGGGGTGAGGCGCGGTACCGCGGCGGCCGTGGTGGGGATGGCCTGGCCCGAGGCCTGGCCGGCGATGAGCGCGGCAGCCGCGGCCACGCTGCCACGGCGGGTCAGTTGGGTCATCGCATCCTCCGACGCCGGGTTTCCCGGCTTGGAGAGAGGCTAGGCCCCGCCCGGCCGCGGGGTCAACGAAAGATCAGGCCCGCGCGACGGCCTCGGCCAGCGCCTTCCCCACATCCACCGTGCCGGCATTGCCGCCCATATCGCGGGTGCGCGGCCCACCCTCGGCCAGATGCGTCTCGATGCAGCGGACTATGGCGGCGGCGGCCTCGGTCTCGCCCAGGTGTTCGAGCATCATCGCGCCCGACCAGATCTGCCCGATCGGGTTGCAGATCAGTTTGCCGGCGATGTCGGGCGCGCTGCCATGCACCGGCTCGCACATGCCCGGGAACAGCTTTTCGGGATTGATGTTGGCGGACGGCGCGATGCCGATGGAGCCGGCGACGGCGGGGCCCAGGTCGCTCAGGATGTCGCCGAACAGGTTGGAGCCCACGACCACGTCGAACCAGTCCGGATGCTGCACGAACTGGGCGCAGAGGATGTCGATGTGGAACTGGTCGGTCGTCACCTCCGGATAGTGCTTTGCCATCTCGGCGAAACGCTCGTCCCAGTAGGGCATGGTGAAGGTGATGCCGTTGGACTTGGTGGCGGAGGTCAGCTTGCGGCGGGGGCGGGTCATCGCCAGCTCGAACGCATACTTGATGATGCGGTCGGTGCCGGTGCGGGTGAGGATGGATTGCTGGCTGACGAACTCCCGGTCGGTGCCCGGGAACATGCGGCCGCCGACGGAGCTGTACTCGCCCTCGGTGTTCTCGCGCACGACATAGAAGTCGATCTCGGCCGGTGTGCGGTTGGCGAGCGGCGTGCGGGCGCCGGGCATCAGCTTGCAGGGTCGCAGCGAGACATACTGGTCGAAGCTGCGACGGATGGGGATCAGCAGGCCCCACAGCGAAATGTGGTCCGGCACACCGGGCCAGCCCACCGCGCCCAGAAAGATGCTGTCGGATTTGCCGAGCTGGTCCAACCCGTCATCGGGCATCATTTTGCCGGTCTGCGCGTAGGTCTCGCACGACCAGTCGTAGTGGCTCAGCTCCAGGTCGAAACCGAAGCGGCGGGCGGCGGCGTCGAGCACGCGCAGGCCCTCGGGCACGGTCTCGCGGCCAATGCCGTCGCCGGGGACGACGGCGATGCGATGTTTGCGGGTCATGGGTGCTTCCTCTTGTCCCTGCCGGGTCAGGCAGGCTGCTGAAAAACTGGACGGGTCGGCTGAGCGATGCCTTTCCGCGCAGGATTCGTTCGTCCCTTGTCAGGATGCAATAGCATCCTGCCGGCGGCCCGGCCTTTCCTGCCCAAAAAGTCCTTCGCCCACCCTCAGCCGCCAGTTCTTCAGCAACCTGCTAGGCCTGCGGGCGGGAGGCGGCAAGCCGGCGCAACGCGACCAGGGTGATGAAGGCGAGCGCGATCAGCACGACCTGCGTCGCCGGCCGCGGTGCCAGCGCCAGGTCGAGATTGGCGGCGAAGATGCGTGCGGCCGGCAACCGGGTGAAGTTCTCGTACCAGAGGAATTCGAGGCCGGCGGTAGCCACCCCTGCGGCCAGGCTCAGCCCGGCCAGCGCCCATAGTCGCAAGCCGGCCGGCAGCGGCAGCAGCCGCCAGCCCAGCAGCCACGCCAGCAGCCCCACCATCATCAACGGTTCGGAGGCGTTG
>JACMRO010000143.1 GCA_014376425.1 Rubritepida sp. | reverse complement strand
GTCACCGGGCCGAAGGCATCCAGCGCCACGATCATGCCGGCCAGCGCCAGCATGGTGGTGGTGGCGATCGCGACGCCATACAGCCCCGCCAGCGCATAGGTGCTGATGATGCCGAAGATGATGATCAGCGCCGGGATGGCCGTGCTCTCCATGCTCACCGCCAGGCCGCGGATGACGTTGGTGCCATGCCCCGTCTGCGACGCTTCGGCGATGCTCCTCACCGGGCGGAACTGGGTGCCGGTGTAGTATTCGGTGATCATCACGATGAGCGCCGTGACGATCAACCCCACCGTGCCGCACAGGAACAGGCTGAACGCGCCGAAGGTGGCGCCAGCCGCGGTGTAGCTGCCGAAGCCGAAGGTCGCGAAGCTCAGCGGCAGCAGGATCGCCAGTGACAGCGCACCGGTGACGATCAAGCCGCGATACATCGCGCCCATGATGTTCTGACTGGCCGGCAGCTTCACGAAGTAGGTGCCGACGATGGATGTGATGATGCACACGCCGCCGATCAGCAGCGGAAACAGCATGGCGCGCACCTGGCCAGTGCCGGTGAAGGTGATCGCCGCCAGCACCATGGTGGCGACCAGGGTCACCGCATAGGTCTCGAACAGGTCAGCCGCCATGCCGGCGCAGTCACCCACGTTGTCGCCCACATTGTCGGCGATGGTGGCGGGGTTGCGGGGGTCGTCCTCGGGGATGCCGGCTTCCACCTTGCCCACCATGTCGCCGCCCACATCGGCGCCCTTGGTGAAGATGCCGCCGCCCAGGCGCGCGAAGATCGAGATCAGCGAGGCGCCGAAGCCCAGCGCCACCAGGCTGTCGATCACCGTGCGCGAATTGATCGCGTAGCCCTGCACCACCACCAGCACGAAGAAAGTGATGGCCACGCCCAGCAACGCCAGCCCCGCCACCAGCATGCCGGTGATGGCGCCCGACTTGAACGCGAGGTCCAGTCCCGCCGCCAACCCGGTCGTGCTGGCCTGTGCGGTGCGCACATTGGCGCGCACCGAGACGTTCATGCCAATGAAGCCGGCCAGCCCCGACAGCACGGCGCCGACCAGGAAACCCATTGCGACGGCCACCCCCAGCACCAGGAGGATGCCCACGAAGAGCACCACGCCCACCGCCGCGATGGTGATGTACTGCCGCTTGAGATAGGCCGAGGCGCCTTCCTGGATCGCCTGCGCAATCTCCTGCATGCGCGCATTGCCCGCGGGCCTGGCCATGATGTCCTTGGTGGTGATCCAGCCATAGGCGAGCGAAGTCGCACCCAGCAGGATGACCAGCAGCAAAACCGCTGTGATCACTAGAAAGCTCCCTTCCGTTATTGTGTCGGTGCCGGTTCGCCCGGCGCCGCTCGGACGGGTGGGAGTAAGGCAGAGCTTGGCAGGCTCCGCAACCGAAGCGCGGCTTTACGCCGGCCGGGGCGCGTGTCACCCCGCCGCGCATGACACGCTTTCGAGACCCTGGCCTCGCGCTGGCCCTGTTCCTGGCGCTGGCGCCGGCGGTGGCGGTGCTGCAGTTTCGTGCCATCGCGCCGCTGGCGCTGGTGGCGATGGCGGCGGCGGTCGTGCTGGCGCCACGGCCGCGATGGGCGGCCATGCCTGCGCCGTTCTGGCTGGCACTGGCGCCCATGCTGTGGGGCGCGGCCTCGGCGCTCTGGGCCATCGAGCCGGCGCGCAGCCTGTTCGAGGGCACGCGGATGGCCGGGCTCGTGCTGCTGGCCGGCGCGGCGGGGGTGGTGCTGGCCGCATCGCCCCCTCGCGCCCTGGCGCCATGGCTGCTGGGTGGACTGGTCGCCGGCGGCGTCCTGGCCGTGGCTGATCAACTGTCAGGAAATGCGGTGCGCGCCGTGGTGCGCGGGCTGCGCGAATGGGATGTCGCGCTGGGCTTCGGGCTAAAGCCTGCCGCCACGGTCCTGGCGGTGCTGCTACCTCTGGCCCTGGCGCTGCCCGTGCCGCGGGCGTGGCACGGCGCCACCTTGCTGGCGGTGCTGGTGGGTATTTTCTGCATGCCGGCGCAATCGGCAAAAATCGGCGTCGTGGTAGGGCTGGCCGGCTTTGCGCTGGTACAGCTGGGTGGCGCGCGCGTGGCACGTGCTATCGCGGTGGCTGCGGCCTTGCTGGTGCTGCTGGCGCCGGTGCTGCTGGGCGCGGCGCTGTCGCGCGGGGTCGACGCCAGCGGCCTGCAGGGTAGCGCCGCGCATCGCGTGCTGATCTGGGATTTCACCCTGGCGCGCATTGCCGAACGCCCGTTCCTGGGCTGGGGCATGGAGGCCGCCCGCGCCATCCCCGGCGGCCGCGACATGATCCCCGCAGCCGACCTCGAACGTTTCGGCCTGACGGGCCAGGCCGAGTGGTTCGCCATCGTGCGCGCCCAGCGCCTGCCGCTGCATACCCACAATGCCGGCCTGCAGATCTGGCTGGAACTCGGCGTCGTGGGAGCCCTGCTGGCGGCCGCGCTGATACTGGCGCTGGGCTGGCACGCCACCTCAGCCGGCGCGGCGGGCAGTTTTGCCGCCGCAGTCGCGATCGGTAGCCTCAGCTACGGCGTCTGGCAGGGATGGTGGCTGTGCCTGCTGGCCATGCTGGCGCTCACGGCGCGGCAGTTGTCGCGGGAACCCCTGCCTCGATAATCGCCGCCGCCTGGCGTTCGGCCAGGCGCTCCTCGGAAAAATCGGCGATCAGCTCGTTGAACATGCGGTGCCAGTTCTGCTCCGCCCGCAGCCGCGAGAAGGCGCTGCCCAGGCCGATCGCGGCGCGGTCCATCAACGGGAATTCGCGCGGTATCTTCACGCTCTTGCCGGTCCGCGCGCTTTCCGCCTTCAAGCCCTTATGCACGCTCTCCGCCACCCGCCGGCCCAGCTGCAGATCGTCCAGGTCCTGGATCGGTCGCACCCGGTCTTCGATCAGCGGCGCGTAGAGGAATTCGGCCCAGCGCTTCAGGTGCCCCATCATCTCGTTCGACAGGTCGCGGAACCCCCACTCCTCGAAGGCATGCCGCGCCTTGTCGTCATCATGGTCGCGCACCGCCTCGAACAGGCGGATCACGCCACCGATGAAATGCGGCGCGAAGATGCGGATAGTGCCGAAATCCAGCAGGTTGATGCCGCCGGCATCGTCGCCCTCAGGCCTGCGGACCAGGTAGTTGCCCAGATGCGGGTCGCCATGGATCACGCCGTAATTATACAGCGGCTTGTAATACGCCTGGAACAGCCCGGCGGCGTAGATGTTGCGCTCCTCCAGCGACGGGTCTTCCTCGACGCGGCGCATCAGCGCCCGGCCGGGCAGCCAGGTCATGGTCAGCAGGCGCTTCGTCGTCAGCTCCATCACCGGTACGGGCACATGCACCAGCGCATCGCCCGCCAGCATGATTCCGTACAGCCGCTGGTGCGCGGCCTCGCGGGTGTAGTCCAGCTCCTCGCGCAGCCGGTCGCGCAGCTCGACGAAGACGTCGCCATTCTCCAGCGTGCTGTCCATCCGCTGGTACAGGCTCATGCCGAGCTTCAGCTGCTTGAGGTCGGCCTCCACGATCGAGGGCATATCCGGGTACTGCAGCTTGCAGGCCACTTCCGTGCCGTCATGCAGCCGGCCGCGATGCACCTGGCCCAGCGAGGCCGCCGCCGCCGCCTCCGGCCCGAACTCGGCGAAACGGGACTGCCATTGCGGCCCAAGCTCCGCCACCATACGGCGCTTGACGAAGGCCCAGCCCATCGGCGGCGCGTTGGATTGCAGCGTTGCCAGCTCGGCCGCGTATTCCTCCGGCAGCGCATCGGGCACCGTGCTGAGGAACTGCGCCACCTTCATCATCGGACCTTTCAGCCCGCCCAGTATGGCCTTGAGGTCGTTTGCATGCGCAGCCTTGTCGGTCTTGATGCCGAACAGGCGCTGCCCGGCGACGCGCGCCGCGATGCCGCCCACCGCACCGGATGTCTGCGCCATGCGGCGAAGTTCGCCGAAGATGGTATTTTCAGCCACCGGCCTGCTCCAGTTCATCGATGAAGCCCGCAATCACATCCAGGCCACGTTTCCAGAATCCGGGGTCCGACGCATCCAGGCCGAATGGCGCCAGCAGCTCCTGGTGCCGCAGGGTGCCGCCGGCGGCCAGCATGTCCAGGTATTTCTGTTCAAAACCCGGCACGGAACCATCCTGAAACACCCCATACAGCGCGTTCACCAGGCAATCGCCGAAGGCATAGGCATACACGTAGAAGGGCGAGTGCACGAAATGCGGGATGTAGGCCCAATAGCAGGCGTAGTCCGGGCTGAACTCGAAGGCCGGCCCCAGGCTTTCGGTCTGCACCTGCAGCCACAATTCACCGATGCGCTCGGCCGAAAGTTCGCCCTCGCGCCGCGCCTCGTGCAGCAGCATTTCGAAGCGGTAGAAGGCGATCTGGCGGACCACCGTGTTCAGCATGTCCTCGACCTTACCGGCCAGCAGCAGCCGGCGGCGGCCAGGGTCGGTCTCGGCGTCCAGCATGGCGCGGAAGGTCAGCATCTCGCCGAAGACGCTGGCGGTCTCGGCCAGGGTCAACGGCGTGGAGGACATCAGATAGCCCTGCCCTGCCGCCAGGCGCTGGTGCACGCCGTGGCCCAGCTCGTGGGCCAGCGTCATCACGTCCCGGGCCTTGCCGTGATAGTTGACCAGCAGATAGGGATGGGCGCTGGGCACCGTCGGGTGGGCAAAGGCTCCGCTCGCCTTGCCCGGCCGCAGTGCCGCGTCGATCCAGGGCTGGTCGAAGAACGGCGCCGCGCCCTCCGCCAACCTGGGTGAGAAGCCGGCATAGGCGTCGCGCACCTGGCGGACGGCGTCGGGCCAGGCGATGGCACCGTCCAGCGCCTCGGGCAGCGGCGCATTGCGGTCCCAGTGCTGCATCTTCTCCAGCCCCAGCCACTTCGCCTTCATGGCGTAGTAGCGGTGCGACAGGCGCGGAAAGCTGTCCCGCACCGCGCCCACCAGCGCATCCACCACCGCGTCCTCGACCATGTTGGACAGATTGCGGGCGGAGCCGGGGCGCGGATAGCGGCGCCACTTGTCCATCACCTCCTTGTCCTTCGCCAGCGTGTTGGTGATCAGGCCGAACAGCCGGATGCGGGACTGGAACGCCGCGCCCACGCCCTTAGCCGCCGCCTCGCGCTTCGACCGGTCGCGGTCGCTGAGCTGGTTCAGCGCGGCGCTGACCGAGACCTCCTGGCCCTCCACCGTCACCGTCATATTCGCCATCGTCTCGTCGAACAGGCGGTTCCAGGCGTTGCGGCCGGTCACCTCCTTTTCGTGCAGCAGGCGCTCCATCTCGTCCGACAGCTGGTGCTCGCGCCAGACGCGCAGGTCGCGCAGCCAGGGGCGATACCGCGCCAGGGCGGCCGATGCCGCCAGTTTCCGCGCCAGCGCCGCCTCATCCAGCCGGTTCAGCTCCAGCGCGAAGAAAACCAGATGGCTGCTGACGCCGGTCACCTTCTCCTGCGCCATCTGGTAGAACCGGCCATGGGCGGTGTTCTGCGCATCGGAAGCAAAGATCAGGCTGGCGAAGCTCATCGCCCGGCCCAGCACTTCCTCGATCCGCTCATACTCGGCGATGGCGGCGGCCAGCGCGTCGCCCGACAGCGCCTCCAGCTTGCCCAGATGGGCCGCGTTAAAGGCTGCGGCGGCTACTTCGGCGGCGGCGAAATCCCGCTCCAGCGCCGGGTCGTCCATGCCCCTGTAGAGGTCGTCGAGGTTCCAGCACGGCAACGCGGCCTCGCCGCCCGCGGCATCGAGCGGCGCGCGGCAGATTTCGGATGGACCTGGGCGTGTGTGCATGGGCCTCATATATGGGTGAAAATGCCTGGGCCAAGCGGCCCGGCGGGGGATTCGACAGGATGGACGGGCCAGTGGGGGCACGCTTGAAGGGACGCTGGCAGAGCCTGCCGGCGATGATGCTCGGCCTGGCGGCAGAACACCCGGACCGGGTGCTGGCCCGCCACTGGCGCGACGGGGCGTGGCAGGCGCTGCGCTGGGGCGACTTCGCGTTGCAGGTGGCCGCGGTGGCTGCCGGGCTGCGACGCCTGGGAGTGATGCCGGGCGACCGGGTGCTGCTGGTCTGCGAGAACCGGCCCGAATTCCTGGTCTGCGACAACGCGGTGATGGCGATCGGCGGCATCACCGTGCCGACCTACACCACCAACACGATCGCCGACCACGCGCATGTCCTGCGCGATTGCGGCGCCCGCATCGCCGTGGTGTCGGACGATGCGATGGCGGGGCGGATCACCGCCGCGGCACAAGGCCTGGGGCTGGACGCGCTGGTGACGCTGGCGCCCGGGCCGGCGGCGCCGCCCGAACCAGGCATCGGCCAAAGGCTGGACTGGGGTTCGCTGGCCGCCCCCGCTGCCGACGTCGCCGCGTTGATGGCCGAGGTCAGCCACATCCCAGCCGGCCGCTTGGCCTGCCTGATCTACACCTCCGGCACCGGCGGCGCGCCCAAGGGCGTGATGCTGCCGCACCGGGCAATGCTGTCCAACACGGCCGGGATCACCCCGCTGCTGGCGCCGCTGCTGAAGCCGGGCGACTGCTACCTCTCCTTCCTGCCGATGTCGCACAGCTACGAACACACCGTGGGCGGCTTCATCCTGCCCAGCCTGGGCCTGGAGATCGTGTTCTCCCGCGGTGCCGACCGCATCGCGGCGGAGATGGCGCAGTTCAGGCCGGCCGTGCTGACCGCGGTGCCCCGCCTGTTCGAGGTGCTGCGCGCCCGCATCATGGCGCAGACCGAAAAGGAGCCGACCTGGAAGCAGCGGCTGTTCGCCCGCGCCCTGGCTTTGGGACTGCGGCGCCTGGACGGGCCGCGGCTGGGCCCGGTGGAGCGGTTGCAGGCGGCGCTGCTGGATCGCCTGGTGGCCGAGCGCGTGCGCGCCCGCTTCGGCGGCCGGCTGCGTGCCATGGTCTGCGGCGGCGCGCGGCTGGACCCCGACCTGTCGGGCTTCTTCCTGGCGCTGGGCCTGCCAGTGGTGCAGGGCTATGGCCAGACCGAGGCGGGGCCGGTGATCAGCGTCAACACCCCCGACTTCAATGACCGCCGCACCGTAGGCCGGCCCCTCGAGGGCGTGCGGGCCGCCATCGCCGGGGATGGCGAATTGCTGGTCCAGGGCGAATTGGTAATGGACGGCTACTGGGGCGACCAGGCCGCTACCGACGCCGCGCTGCAGGAAGCCCCGGGCCTTGCGGGCAAGTGGCTGCACACCGGCGATGTGGGACGCATCGACGAACACGGCCGGATCTCCATCACAGATCGCAAGCGCGACTTCATCAAGCTGCTGGGCGGCGATATGGTCGCGCCGGCCAAGCTGGAAGCCCTGCTGATGGCCGAGCCCGAGATCACCCAGGCGGTGGTGGCAGGCGAGGGCCAGCCTGGCATTCTGGCGTTGCTGGTACCGGCCGAGGGCGCCGCGGTGGAGGCCGCGGTAAAGCGGGTCAACGCCAAGGTCGCCAGCATCGAGCGCATCCGCCGCTGGGCAGCTCTGGACGAGGCGTTCAGCATCGAGAACGGGCTGCTGACGGCGTCCATGAAGGTCAAGCGCCGCGCCGTGGTGGAACGACACGCCGCGGTGCTTCTCGCGCTGCAGAAATAGGGGCAGGCTGAGCCCATGGACAGCCATCTCAGCAACAGCGCGATCATCAACGAATACGTCCGGCGCACGCCCGGCAGTGCGGCTTTGTACCGCGACGCGCTGGGCATGCTGCCCAGCGGCATCGCGCATGACAGCCGCTGGATGAAACCGCACCCGCTCTATGTCGAGCGCGGTGCCGGGCCGCTGAAATGGGACGTCGACGGCAACCGGCTGATCGATCTGTTCGGCGGCCACGGTTCGCACCTGCTGGGCCACTGCCCGCCCGGCGTGACGCAGGCGGTGCAGGCACAGGTCGCCCGCGGCAGCCAGTTCGGCGCTGGCCACGCGGCGGAGCTGGACTGGACCCGGCTGATCCAGCAAATGGTGCCATGTGCCGAGCGCGTGCGCTTCGTGGCCAGCGGCACCGAAGCCACGCACATGGCGGTGCGCCTGTGCCGCGCCTTCACCGGTCGCCACAAGATCCTGCGCTTCCACCGCCACTATCATGGCTGGCACGACGTCATGGCCTTCGGCGTGGACGGCCATTTCGACGGCACCCCCACGCCGGGTGTGCCCAGCGCCACGGCCGAGGGTGTGGTGCTGCTGCCGCCCAACGACATCGAGGCGGTGCGGGCGCTGTTCGAGGCCGATGGCGACATCGCGGCGGTCATCCTGGAGCCGATCGGCGCTACCACCGGCGCGGTGCCGATCCCCGGCAGCTTCCTGGTTGCGCTGCGCGCGCTGACCGAGACGCATGGCGTGTTGCTCATCATGGACGAGGTGGTGACCGGCTTTCGCCTGGCGCCGGGCGGCGCGCAGGAGGCGCGGGGCGTGCAGGCGGACATCTGCACACTCGCGAAAATCGTCGCCGGCGGCATGCCCGGCGGCGCGGTGGCGGGGCGCCGCGACCTGCTGGACTTTCTCGATTTCGAGGTCAGTGCCGCGAAGGGCCGGGAGAAGATCAAGCACCCCGGCACCTACAACGCCAACCCGGTCAGCGCCGCCGCCGGCATCGAGACGCTGAAGGCCATCCGCGATACCGATGCCTGCGCCCGCGCCAATGCCGCCGGCGCAGCCATGCGGTCCTCGCTGAACGCCGTGCTGGCGGCGGAAGACGTGCCCTGGGCGGTTTATGGCGAATTCAGCTTTTTCCACATTTTCACCAACCCGGACGGGCTGGATGTGGACCCGCAGGCGTTCGACGCCTTTGCCCTCCCCACCGCCGCCTTCAAGCCGGACGCGCGAAAAAGCCTGGCGCAGAAAATGTACCTGGGCATGGTGGTGAACGGCGTGGACCCGATGGGCCATCGCGGCGGCATCCTTTCCGCCACGCATGGCGACGACGTGATCGCGCAGACGGCCGCGGCGTTCCAGGCGACGATCCGGGCATTGAAGGAAGAACGCGAGATCGCCTGACCGACCGCGGGCCGGGCCGCCCGCCACACGGGCTCCGGTGTTGCGATTCATTCTCAATAGCACTACCCTGCCGCTGTAGTAGCGGAGATCGCCATGGCCACCCACGGACTGCCCAGCCGCATCATCGCCCATCTCATGACCCCCTGGCCGGACATCGGCGCCCTGCCGCCCGCCGAGGCGCTGCTGCTGGACGCGATGCGTGGCTGGGGTGCCGCCCGCACACCCCTGCCCGCCGCCGCGCTGATCCTGGCCGCCGGGGGCGCCGAGGCGCTGGCCGTCCCGCTCGATGCGCTGCTGCGCACCGTGCGCCCCCTGTTGAACTGCCCGCTCTGCCCGCGCAGCGCCGGCGATGAGAGCGCGGTGCTGGCGGCGGTGGCGCTGGCACAGCACGGCCAGCGATCCTGCGCGCTGGCGCTGCTGCTGCGGGTAGCGCCGCCGCTGCCTGCCTACAACGCCATGGGCGCGGTGCTGGCGCTGGCGGGCGGCATGCCCGCGGTCGGGCTCATGCTGGCCAACCCGTTCGGCCGCGCCTGAGCCGGCAGGTCAGGCCAGCAGGCTGATCAGTTCCGCCCCCGCATCCACGCTGTCCCCAGCGGCGCAGCCTAGCGCCTCCACCACCCCGTCGCGCGGCGCGGCAATGCGGATCTCGGTCTTCATCGCCTCCAGCAGGATCAGCGGGTCGCCTCGCTTCACCGCATCACCCGCTGCCACCAGCACCGCCACCACCCGGCCGGGGATGGGCGCTGTCAGGTGGTTGTCGGCCGCCGCTTCCTGGCCCGCCGGGGCATAGGGGTCTAGCCAAAACAGCGCATGCGGCTCGCCGTCGAAAGTGACGCGCCATTCGCGATTATCCTCGGCGTCGATCTCCACCCGGTGCGCCACGCCGTCGACCGTCGCGGTCACTGCTGGCAGATGGGTGGCCAGCGCCACCGTTATGGCCGCCCCGCCATCGATCGATACCGACAAACCGTCACGCGCGGTCCACGCCACGGCCTGCCGCACCACCCCCTGGCTTTCCCAGCGCGAAGCGATCTCGGCCGGCCCGTGCAGCCGCCATCCGTCGCTGCGCGACCAGGGGTGCGCGGGGCTGCCCTCCTGGTTGCGCAGCCAGTCCGCCACCGTCACCGCCAGCACCGCGGCGGGCGCGGGCCGGGGCGGCGCCAGCAGGGTGCCTGCGTGCCGCGCGATCAGCCCGGTGTCGAAGCGCCCGGCGCGGAAATCGGGCTGCTCCAGCAGCCGACGCAGCAGTGCCAGGTTGGTGGTGACGCCGGCAATCTCCACCGCGCGCAGTGCCTGGCCCAGCCCGTCCAGCGCCCCATCCCGCGTCATCCCACCCATGATCAGTTTGGCGATCATCGGGTCGTAATGCGAGGTGACGGCGTCGCCCTCCTCGACGCCGGCATCGACACGCACCCCACCTTCCGGCCAGGGCAGCCGCAGCCGACGCAGCGGCCCGACCGAGGGCCGGAAATCCTGTGCCGGATCCTCGGCATACAGCCGCGCCTCCACCGCATGGCCCTGCGGCTCGGGCGGCCATCCCGCCGGCAACGCCTCGCCCGCCGCCCCCCGAAGCTGCCACTCCACCAGGTCCAGCCCGGTGATCATCTCGGTCACCGGATGCTCGACCTGCAGCCGCGTGTTCATCTCCAGGAAGAAGGCGTCGTCGCCTTCCACGATGAACTCCACCGTGCCGGCGTTGACGTAGCCCACGGCGCGCGCGGCATCCTCGGCCGCCCGGTGCAGCCGCTCGCGCAGCGCGTCCGGCAGGTTGGGCGCCGGCGCCTCCTCGATCACCTTCTGATGGCGGCGCTGCAGCGAGCAGTCGCGCGTGTGCAGGTGGGTGATGCGGCCGTGGCTGTCGCCGAACACCTGCACTTCCACATGGCGCGGCCGTTGCAGGTATTTCTCCAGCAGCATGCGGTCATCGCCAAAGGCGGAAGCGGCCTCGCGCCGAGCGCCGGCCAACTCGGCCGCGAAAGCATCCGCGGAAAACACCGGCCGCATGCCCTTGCCGCCGCCGCCGGCGCTGGCCTTGATCAGAACGGGGAAGCCGATGCGCGCGGCCTCAGCCGCCAGCAGCGCATCGTCCTGCGCCTCACCATGATAGCCCGGCACGGTCGGCACGCCGGCCGCCACCATCAACCGCTTGCTCTCGGCCTTGCTGCCCATGGCGCGAATGGCGGCGGGCGGCGGGCCGATAAAGGCAATGGCGGCATCGGCGCAGGCCTGCGCGAATTCCGCATTCTCTGACAGGAAGCCGTAGCCGGGGTGGATCGCCTGCGCGCCGGTGCGGCGGGCCACGTCGAGGATCACGTCGCCGCGCAGATAGGATTGCGCGGCCGGCGCGGGCCCGATCGGGTGCGCCTCATCCGCCTGCCGCACATGCATGGCGCTGGCATCGGCGTCGGAAAAGACGGCGACGGTGCGGATGCCCATCGCGCGCGCGCTGCGGATGATGCGAACGGCGATCTCGCCGCGGTTGGCGATGAGAAGGGTCTTGATCACATCCGGAACAGTCCGAATCGGGTGGCCTCGATCGGCGCCTGGGTCGCCGCCGCCAGCGCCAGGCCGAGCACGTCGCGCGTCATATGCGGCGCGATGATGCCGTCATCCCATAGCCGCGCGGTGGCGTAGTAGGGGTCGCCCTCGGTCTCGTACTTGGCGCGGATCGGCGCCTTGAAGGCCTCCTCCTCGCCCTCGCCCCAGTCGCGGTCCTGGATGGTGGCCATCACGCTGGCCGCCTGCTCGCCACCCATGACCGAGATGCGGGAGTTGGGCCAGCTGAACAGGAAGCGGGGCGAATAGGCGCGGCCGCACATGCCGTAATTGCCGGCGCCGAAGCTGCCGCCGATCAGCACCGTGATCTTCGGCACGGCCGCGGTGGCGACGGCCGTTACCAGCTTGGCGCCATCCTTGGCGATGCCGCCAGCCTCATACCGGCGGCCGACCATAAATCCGGAAATATTCTGCAGGAACAGCAGGGGAATGCGGCGCTGGCAGGCGAGCACGATAAAGTGGGCGCCCTCCACCGCGCTTTCGGAAAACAGTACGCCGTTATTGGCGAGGATCGCGACGGGCATTCCCCAGATGTGCGCAAAGCC